>JAPPNY010000043.1 GCA_028818385.1 Spirochaetaceae bacterium | reverse complement strand
CCGTGTTTCTCCCATGCCAACGCCGGTCCGACCCGGCCGGTGAGGAAGCTTGGCAATCAACGACGAAGAACGCAGAGCATCCCGGTTCCACACGATTCCGTTGTTCAAGCACGTTCTGATGAGCTACCAGGACGGTCGGCCCGCGTTGCTCACCTTCGCGCCACGGGAGAGCCACGGCAGCATCAACATTCTTGAGATCGGCGGCAAAGAGGTCCGTATCAGCGAGATCTGCATAACGCGCGTCACGGACGCACTGATCGAGCCACGCGGCGAGACGCCCCGGGCGTGGAAGTGCCCGGAGGTCGTCGGCTACCTGAAGGACGGAAAGTACCCGGAGCGGATGACACGGGAAGGAGCCGCCGTCCCCGTGATGGTCCACATGACGGTCAACGCACGCGGGCTGGTCACCGATGCCCGGATCGAGGAGGACGACGAGTCGGTGTTCCCGTCGATCGACATCGCCGCGCTGGCGGTTGCGCGCGACTGCCGATTCGACGCAAGGCTCGGCGCTGCCGACACGACCTACCGGGTCCCGATCACTTTCGACCCGCGCCGGCGGTAATCGACGCTCGGCTCCTGTGGCAGGCTCCACGGCCCTCTGAGCGATGAGCCCTGATCGTGGCGATCGCCGGGATGGCGCTCATCGAGAGCGCGTCGACCGACCCCTTGGCGCTCGTCGGCGCGACGGGTCCAGATGACGGCGCCAGCGTCGGGGACCCATGAACCAAGCGGTCTTCTGCGTGACGCCGATCTCCCGGTGGATCTCGTAGGAGCTGATCCCGTTGTAGCGGACGACCGGCGAGCCGCAGTGGGGGGCAGCGGACGCCATTATGCCAGCGGATGCCGACCAGAAGTTGTGGCAGTTCGGGTAGGACCGGGAGAAGTCCAGCGCCTCAATCAACGTCTCTGGGTACTTGGGACGTGTGAAGCCAAACCCCCCGTTCGTTGCGCCGCCGGACCGAGAATGGACCGGCCGCACGGTGACGCTACGGCGCCGCCACGGCTGGTGTCTCTGGGTCGCGCTGGGACTGGGCGGCACCTTGAACGATACTGGACGGGCATCCGATCAGGCCGCCACAAAGCGTTCCACCACAATCTCCCCGTCCCGGCCGCGGGCCAGCCACAGATCGTAGGCCATCTGCATCCCCAGCCACACCTCCGGCGTCGATCCGAAGGCTTCGATAGCCGGATCGCCATCTCCACTGAGATCCCCGTCCGTTCGGTCAACAGTCGGACAGCGCCTGTCTGGTGACGCCCAGCCCCTGGGCGGCCCGGGTCACCGTCAACCCCAGAGGTTCGAGGCACTGCCGCTTCACGATGCCGCCGGGATGCGGCGGATTGTGCATAGTCATGGTTCGTCTCCTCCTCAGTGATAGTCAACGTAGTCCACATCGACCGGCGCCCCGTCCTCGAACCGGAACGTCACGCGCCAGTTGAGCGGATACCGAGACCGCGAAGTGGCCTTTGAGCGGCCCCTTGAGCGCGTGCAGCCGGAACCCTGGCAGGTCCATGCCCTGCGGCCCCGACGAAGGCCGGAGCCGGGACCCTCGGAGAAACCCGAGACGGTACTGATCTTGGGTGCGGAGAAGGACTACGGGATGAAGCGCCAGTACACCAGAAGATGAAGCGGATACCAGGCCAGCGCGATCGCCACGACGCTGTAGTGCACACGCCCAAAGGAGGTCCACCACTGCTTCCGCCATGATCGGAACGCCAGATACAGTACGTACAGCGTCGAGCCGGCGGCGAGGTACGCGATGATGAACAGTGGCCGCGGATAGAAGAATCGCAGCTCATCGGGTGGGATCAGCACGGAAGACACCTCGACGAGCTTCCCCAAGATCGAGACGGCCCACAGTGGCAGATGCAAGAGAAAAAGGGGGATCATGAGGATCGCGGCCAACGCAAACCGAGCTTCGACTGCTGCAGATACCGACCAGAAAAAGCCGACACTGACCGCGATGACTGCGGCAGCGATCGCCCGCGGCCGGGCCGAGGGCAGCGTCGTGTGCCGGCTGCGGTGGAAGCGATGAAGTGGGGCAGCCAGACCCCACACGACAAGTGCCCACAGGTGGATCGTCAAAGCCGTCGACGTTCCGACCACCGACACCACCGCCTTCACGTTGTTCGTCAACCAGCGTTCCTCGCCCTCTAAAAACTGCTGATGCAACTGCGCCAGCGATTCGGAGTGGGCGCAGCGCGCCCGATCGAACCGCGTTGGCGGACACCCGGACTCTTCGACGAACACCTCCCGCGTGACCGACGTGGCGGCCGACGGTGACGGCTCGGGATCCTGGGCATGCCCTGCCCATGCGAGCAGAACCAGCGCTACGCCGGCCGGCACCATTGCGCTCGCGACCCGACGGCGGCAGATCACATCGACCTTCAACGTAGCATGGCAATGAGGTTGCAGGCTCTTCCGTTGATGCGTAGCCTTTGGATCCACGACTTCGCCACGCCGTCGATGGCTTCACCAGCAGCGACGGTATGAAAGGACAAAGGATGACAGACTCCATCAAGCAGGCACTGGCGGCGGGTGAGCCGTCGCTGGGCTCGTGGCTCAATCTCGGCTCGCCCCTGGCGGCGGAGGTCATGGCGGCCGCAGGCTACTCCTGGCTGGTGGTCGATGCCGAGCACACCGCCTTCGACCTGGGCCTCATCGCCCACACGTTCCGCGCCACCGAGGCGCGCGGCGCCGTGCCCCTGGCGCGTATCTGGGACCACGACCCGGTCACCATCGGCCGCGTGCTGGACGCGGGTGCCTGCGGTCTGGTGATCCCGCACGTGTCGACGCCGGAGCAGGCCGCCGCCGTCGTGTCCGCCATGCGTTATCCGCCGGCCGGCACGCGCTCACAGGGGACGGGCCGCTGTGTGACGCTGGCCGATGACTACCGGCAGACAGCCAACGACAGGCTGCTGTGCATCCCGCAGATCGAGGATCTGGAAGGGATCGACAACGCCGAGGCGATTGCCCGCGTCGACGGGGTCGACATCGGCTTCCTGGGTCCGGGCGACCTGGCGCTGTCGATGGGGGTGACCGCCGGCGACCCGCGGCACGAAGATGCGCTGCAGCGCTTCCGCGAAGGCTGCGCGCGCGCGGGCGTTCCGTGCGGGATGCCGGTGCCGAACCCGGCGGACGTCCCCCGCCGCCTGCGCGAGGGGTTCCAGTTCATCGACATCGCCAGCGACCTGCGCTTCACCGACAGCGCGGCGCGCGCGGCGCTGGCCCAGGCGCGCGGAGGGTAGCGCCCCGAAACCGTCGCCTGCCGAGGACGGCGCGCGGCGTACGGCTCCGCTTTCGGCCCATCTCCACCTTACGCGTCGGCCTACCGCCGCCGGCGCTGGAACAGCGGGTAGATCTTCGACGACAGGTCGATCTTGCGGTCGACCAGCTTGATCACCCGCCCGTAGGCGAAGAAGGATCCCGCCAGCCCGGCGAGGGTGAACACCACCAGCAGCACCGACGCCACCCCCTGCGCGAGCCCCATCTGCGTCAGCCAGCCGACCAGCACGATGGAGATCAGGATCACCACCACCATCATGGCCAGCGAGAACGCGGTGGCGGCCACCATGAAGACTGCCGTGTTCATCGCCTTGTTCATCTGTCCTCCTCGTCGTTTTCAGGCACGCCGTTTTCGGGCACGCACTGCTCCCGGACGCCGTTCTCCGGGTCCATGGCATCATGCCTCGGCCGCGACACCAACCACGAGCTTGCCAGCAGCAGGATGCCGGCGACTACCACCGACGAATCGGCCACGTTGAAGGTCGGAAACCGGCTGAAGCCCAGGATGCCGTAGAACTTCACGTCCACGAAGTCGACCACCCCGTCCGGCCGGGCGACACGGTCCACGTAGTTGCCGATGCCGCCGCCCATGATCGCCGCCAGCAGCCATCGCTGCCCGCGCGTGAGCTGGTCGGTGGCGAAGTAATACGCCGAGATCAGGCCGATCGCCACCAACGGCAGGATGAGCAGCAGCACGCGGCGCAGGTCCGCCGGGATGCCGCGGCCGATGCTGAAGGCTATCGCGGTGTTGTGCACGTACGTGAATCGCAGGAAGTCGCCGATCACGGGAACGGGCCGCTCCAGGGGCAGCGTTGCCTCCACGATCGCCTTCACGATCTGGTCGGCGGCCACCACCGCCAGCGTGAGCAGCAGCGGCAGGTAGCGCTCCCTGGCGCTCGGTGGGCTCACAGGCCGGTCGGCAGGTCGATGAAGGTGGTCGCCAACTCGGTGTGAGCGGCGATGTGCGCCATCATGTTGCGCACGCCCCAGGTCTCGGTCGCGTAGTGGCCGGCGAAGACGACGTTGATGCCGGCCTCCAGCGCCTCGTGATAGACCTCGTGCGAGGCATCGCCGGTAATGTACAGGTCGAGTCCCGCGGCGATCGCCTGGCTGACGATGTGGGTGCCGCCACCCGACACCAGCCCTACGGTGCGGATGCGCTCCGCCCCGAACGGCAGCACCGCCGAGCACCGCTCGCGCCCGCCGAACGGGTCGGCGAGCAGCTCGTCCAGCGTGGCGCCGTCGGGGTAGCGCGCTTCCGGTACGCGGCCGGCGACGCCGATGTCGACCCCGTGGTAGTCGCCGAAGGGCCGGCAGTCGGTGAGCCCGAGCGCGGCGGCCATGCCGGCGTTGTTGCCGAGCCGGGGGTGGGCGTCCAGCGGCAGGTGGACGGCGTAGAGGGCCAGATCGCGCTGCATCAGCACGCGGAGGCGCTCGAAGAGCCCGCCGGTGACGGTCACCTGGCGACCCCAGAACAGGCCATGATGGACGAACAGCAGTTGTGCGTCCTGGTCGGCGGCGCGCCGCAGCACCTCCAGCCCGCAGTCGACCGCGAACGCAACGCGTGCGACAGGGGCGTCTGCGGCCCCTACCTGCAGGCCGTTCGGCGCCGCGTCGGCCGCGTCGGCCGGCGCCATCGGCGCGATGAGTGCGTCACGGACGAATGCATCGAACTCGCTGATCAGCAAGGGAGCGCAGTATAGGTCCGGAAGAGGGGCAGCGGCGAGGCCATGGGCCTTGTGAGGCAGGCGCCGCGCCGGGATGGACGGAAGGATGTCGGCCCGCTCCCGGCCGGTGCCGGGCTCAGGTCCCGAACCGGCCCTGAAGGCGTTCGGCGATCCGGTCGAGGACGGTGGAGCTGAGGTATTCGGGGTCCCGCAGCCTGGCCTTGACGTCGGCGACCAGTTCCGCGCGGACCGTGGGGCTGCGGTTGACGATATCCATGGCTTCCTCAATCTCGGCGACCACGCGGGCTTCCGTTGACAGACTGCCCGGCTCGGCATCGTCGGCGCGAGAGGCGGCTGCCGTCCGGTCGATGTCCTTGAGAATGGAAACCGGATCGATCGGTCCGAGGGAGTCGACGGCCATCTGAGTGCTCCTTCCTGGTGCCCTGACCGCAACGGCTCCACGCCGCGCGGCAGCACACCGCACTGTTCTGTGGCCTCCCCCTCTTGAGGCGAGCCGGCCTCACATATGGCCGACGGCCCGGATATTGGTGCATCTACGTCGCGTCGTCAAGGGGGCGCATTGCCTCGTACGAAATAGAGTTCACGCCGCAGGGCGCATCTCGGTGACCT
>JAPPNY010000004.1 GCA_028818385.1 Spirochaetaceae bacterium | reverse complement strand
ACAGCAAAGCGGGAATCTCAGCCCTTTTCCACCACCAGATCGCGGGCACTGACAGGGGTACAGGATCTCCTCGTAGTAGGCCTCGGATTCGTGCAGAGCGCTCCCGCAAGGACAGTGGCCAGAGCCGCGCAATCGTCTCCGGAGTCAACAGCGCCCGGACTTCGTCGAGCGTCAGCGCTGTCACGATACGCTGCCACGGCATCGTCTGCAGCATCCGCACGAACAGTGCCGGTCTGTCGAGATGGCCGACCCGCTCTCGACTGCCGCGCAGTACCTCCGCCACGTCCTCGGGACAGTAGCGGTAGTCCCACACGATCGTTCGCGCGATGCGAGTCAGCGCCCCGTTGTCCATGGAGTCAGTGTAGTGCCAGTCGGCGGCGCTGCCCGAACAAGCTGGTCGAACCGGCGTCAGCGCGTGCGCGCCGCCGGGGACACGCGCGAGGCGCGCTCCGGGACGGCTGGCGGGATCGATTGACGCCCGGAGGGGCGCGCGACAGGCTCGCGGTGCATGGATCCGAAACGCCCCAACATCCTGCTCATCATGAGCGACCAGCAGCGCTGGGACACGCTCGGAAGCTACGGCTGCCGTGCCATCCCCACGCCGGCCCTGGATTCGCTTGCGGCCGGCGGGGTGACGTTCGAGCGCAGCTACGTGAACGCTACCATCTGCACGCCGAGCCGCGCCTGCATGCTGACCGGCAAACCGCTGCCCGGGCACGGTGTGTACCGGCTGCACGACACGCTGCCCGACGACCAGGTGCTGCTGCCGGCGCATCTGGCGCGCCTCGGCTACCAGACCGCGCTGGTGGGCAAGCTGCACGTCTCCGGGCGCGTCGTGGAGGCGGCCGGCCGCTACCCGCACGACGGCTTCGAGCGCTACGAGTGGTGCAACGATCCGCGGATCCATCTCGACTCGCCCTTGAACGCCTACGCCGCGTGGCTGCGCGAGCACCATCCGGAGTTTCTGCGCCAGCTCGAGTCAGGGCCGCAGGACCACCATCCGGCGAAGGCGCACTTCAGCACCTGGGCCGCCGAGCGCGCCATCGCCTTCCTTTCCGAGCGCGATCCGGCGCGGCCCTTCTTTCTCAACGTGAGTTTCTTCGATCCGCATTCCCCGTACTTCGACTTTCCGGCCGAGACGGGCGGCCTGGTGGACCGCTCGGCCATCGATGCGGTGCGCCCGTTGACCTCGGCGCACGAGCCGGTCCCGAGCGCGGTGCAGCGGGAGCGGGAGGGGTTCCGGCGCCGCTACGGCAGGCATACGGACGGTCACGATCTGGCCGACGTGCGGCACGGCTACCTCGCATCGGTCGCCTTCCTCGACCGGCAGGTGGGGCGCATCCTTGCCGAGCTGGAGCGGCGCGGTCTCTCGGACGACACCCTGGTGCTGTTCGTGTCCGACCACGGCGACATGATCGGGGACTACGAGCTCATCACCAAGGGCGCCTACTTCTACGACCCGTGCACGCGGGTGCCGATGATCCTGCGCCTGCCTGCGGGCGAGCGGGCCGGCGCGCGGGTGAGCGAGTTGGTGCAGCCCCACGACCTGGCCGCCACCGTGCTGCACGCCGCCGGAACGCCGGCTGCCGAGACCGCCGCGCTGATGCCCGAGTCGCAGGACCTGGCGGCGCTGGCTCGTGGCGGGGTGGCCTCACCCCGCGACCATGCGCTCACGATGTACCGCAACTCCGGCTACGGCAACTCCGAAGACGGCGAGCGCGGCTACTGGGACCCGCCGATCTACGGCACCATGTTCCACGACGGCCGCTACAAGCTGTCGCTGTTCCACGATCCCGAGGCGCGCCGCGAGCCTCTGGGCGAGCTGTACGACATGGCAGCCGATCCGACCGAAACCACCAACCTCTGGAACGACCGGGACCACGCCCGGCGCCGCGACAGCCTGATCGCCCGGCTCCACTCGACCCTGGTGGCCACCGAGATGCGGCACGTGGCCGGCCGCGGCGGCACGAGCTGGCCATACGCGAGGAGCCTGGCCGGCTGACCGGCTTGCTCTCCGCCGGGCAGATCAGCCCCTGAGCGGCGCCGGCGGCGACTCGTCGACGGCCAGGTGGGCGCCGCGGCGCTCCACCTCCCGCCGCACCTCCAGGGGATCGAGGTCGGCGGCGTCGGCGCCGCGCGAGGCGGCCATCGCCGCGCCGATGCCGGCCGCCTGGCCCATCATGGAGCAGGTGGTGGTGACGCGCGCGGAGGACAGGGCGAGCTGGTCCGCCGACATGCAGCGGCCGGCCATCAGCAGGTTGCGGCCGTCGCGCGGGACCAGGCAGCGGAACGGGATCTGGTAGGGCGGCACGTACAGCTCGTCCTTGGGGAGGATGTAGGTGCGCTTGTCGTCGTCCGGCTTGTGGCCGTCGAGGTAGAACACGCCGCGCGCGACGGCGTCGTCGAACTCACGCCCGGCGCGCAGATCGTCCACGCGCAGCTGGTACCGGCCGACGATTCGGTACCCCTCGCGGATGCCGATGATCGGCGAGCAGTGATCGAAGCGCCAGTCCTTGCGCTCGACCGCCTGGAAGTAGGACAGCACCTCCAGCATGCGGCGGCGCGCCGCGATCTCGGCGGCGGTCATGCTCTCGGTGTCGGTCGAGTCGAACATCGGCACCTTGACCTTGATCGCCCGGCCGCGCGGACCGTTGGGCCAGTTGGGGCTGGTCATCGGCAGGTCGTCGCGCTCGCGGATCGGCTGGAACCAGCCGTCGGGGAGCTGGTCGGGGACCGGCTCGCCCATCTCCCGCACGAAGAACATCAGGCTCATCGGGAGCTGGAGCTGGTCCTCGGCGCGTCCCTTCTCGACCGCGTAGCCGGCGGCCTTGGCCACCAGTCCGTCGCCGGTGCAGTCGATAAAGTGGTTGGCGCGCAGCGCCTCGGGGCCCGAGGGCCCGGCCACGATCGCCTCGGCCAGCCGGCCGTCGCGCTCGATCACGTCGACGAAGCGGGTGTGCAGCAGCAGCTTGACCCCGCGCTCCAGCAGCACCTCCTGCAGGATCACCGCCAGGATCTCGTGATCCAGGACCCGCGACTGGCATCCCCCGTAAGCGAACGGCTCGTAGGGGACGATGGCGTCGAACCGCTCCAGGTGGCGCAGGATCTCGTCGAACACCTCGCCCTGGCCGGCGGTCTCGCCGCAGAAGTTGGCCACCCCGCCGACCGTCATGTTGCCGCCGGTCACGCCGAAGCGTTCGACCAGCACCACCGACGCTCCGCTGCGCGCGGCGGCTGCGGCCGCGCTCACTCCCGCGATGCCGCCGCCGATGACGGCGACGTCCGCGTGGTAACGCACCGGAACGCTACGGCTCCACGTCACCAGTTGCGGCGACGAATTGCGATCGACGATCGAGTTCAATCCGCGGGCACCGAAACGAATTGGCGCCCTCGGTCAGCTACCATGCCATCAGCGTAGCACCGCAATGCCGAGCACGGAAGAAGGCGGATGGATCAGGATAATCCGGATTCCAATTCCTTGATTTGCACGTTCTTGCCGGCGGAAGTAGGATGGTGCCATGGTTGCCCGAGAGGCGGAGCCACTCGCCCGGACCTTGGCGCGCGAATTCAAGGTCGTGGCGATCGTCGGCCCGCGCCAATCGGGCAAGACCACGCTGGCGAAGGCGGCGTTCGCGGCGAAGCCGTACGCCAGCCTGGAGGATCCCGACCTGCTCCGGTTTGCGCAGGAGGATCCGCGCCGCTTCCTCGGCCAGTATCCGGGCGGGGCTCTGATCGACGAAGCGCAGCGCTGCCCGGAGCTGTTTTCCTATCTGCAGGGAATCGTCGACCGGCGTCGCGAGGCGGGGCAATTCGTGCTGACCGGTTCCCAGCACTTCGGCCTGGTGCAGCGCATCACCCAGTCCCTGGCGGGACGGGTTGGCTTCGTCAATCTGCTGCCGTTCTCGGCATCGGAGTTGCAGGCCGGCGGCTGGCTGCCGGCGTCACTCGATTCAACGCTGCTACTCGGCGGTTATCCGCCGGTCTTCGACATGCCGGCGGCTCCCGAACGCTGGTACAACGCGTACCTCGCCACGTATGTCGAGCGCGACGTGCGTCAACTGCGCAACGTCCAGGATCTGCCCACGTTTCAGCGCGTCTTGCGGCTGTGCGCCGGGGCCGTTGGCCAGCTTGCCGATCTGACCCGCATCGGCAACGACGCCGGCGTCGACCAGAAGACGGTACGGGCATGGCTCGGCGTGCTGGAGGCATCGTTCATCGTGTTTCGGCTGCAGCCGCACCACCAGAGCTTCCGCAAGCGGCTGGTCAAGACACCCAAGCTCTACTTCTACGATGTCGGCGTTGCGGCGCGGCTGATCGGCATCGAGTCCGCGCAGCAGATGAGCACCCACCCGGCGCGCGGCGCACTGTTCGAGAACTGGGTGATCACCGAGTACCTGAAGCGGCGCTGGAACGCCGGCAGCCAGCCGAACCTGTTCTTCTGGCGCAGCCATGGCGGTCTGGAAGTCGACTTGGTGCTGGAACAGGGGCAGGTCCTGGCACCGGTCGAGATCAAGTCCGGCGCCACGGTGTCACCGGACTGGCTGCGGGGGGTGCGCCGTTGGCGCGAGTTGGCGGGCGCCGCCGCCGGCCGCCCGGTCATCGTGTATGGCGGCGATCAGCTACAGCAGCGCAGCGACGCCGACATCGTTCCCTGGCGCCGGTTGGCGCAGTTGCCGGAAACCGATTAGGCGGCGGCCTCCTGGTCCCCGATCCGCTCCGATCGCGGCGTCGCTAATTTCTGTCCGCCACCTCGCGGCACTTGGGAGCAAGGGAGCGCAGGCGGGATAGGACGGACGGATCGGATCCGGGTGCGAGGTTGATGGTCTCCGCGGGATCGGTGCGGTGGTCGTACAACTCTTCCGCCTGGACGCGACCGGTCGCATCGAGCCAGCGGGTGTAGCGGTGGTCGGCGGTGCGTGCGGAGCAGGCCGTCAGCCGGCCGCGGCGCGCCTGCGCGAACACCGCCGGTTTTCCGGGCGCCGAAGGGTCGTCCAGGAGCGGCAGCAGGCTGCTTCCCTCCGCCCAATCGGGGACCGGGATGCCGGCAAGCTGCAGCAGGGTGGGCATGAGGTCGACGTGCTCGGTCAGGCCGGTGACCCGTTGGCCGGCCGTACGGCCCGGAACGCGCAGCAGCAGCGGCACCTGCAGGTCCGGTTCCCACGTCACTCCCTTGCCCCAGTGGCGGTGCTCGCCGAGGGCGAAGCCGTGGTCGGTGGTGAAGGCCACCACCGTGTCCTGCGCCATCCCGGTCTCGTCGAGGGCGGCCAGGATGCGGCCGATCTGGGCGTCGACGTAGCTGACGGCGGCGTAGTGGCCGCGGCGCAGCTCCTCGGCCTGGCCCGCCGTGGGCTGCCACGCCGCGCGGGCGCCCGGCAGATGGTCGGTCTGCTCGTAGTACTGGAACGGTTCGTTGCCGGCGCGCGCCAGCTCGGGCGCCAGCGGCGCGGGCCGCGGCGTGTCGTATCCAGCTTCGGCGCCGAAGTCGGTGCCGTCGTGGACCCGCCAGTAGCGCTCCGGCGCCAGCCACGGCAGGTGGGTGTTGCAGAATCCGACGCCCAGGAACAACAGGACGATCCCACGCTCGGGTCCGTTGGTCGGGGCGGAACCCTCGATCAGCGG
>JAPPNY010000082.1 GCA_028818385.1 Spirochaetaceae bacterium | reverse complement strand
GCCTCTATCCTCTCAGTAATCCGGCTATCTCGGTGGTTTTGCAAAAGGCTCGCCTTTGCACGGTTTGCAGGGTTGCGCCCGTTGCGTCAGCCAGGGCAGCGTCAGTCACGAGGATGTGGAGCGACGAATCCGCAGGTGAATCGCTCACGGTTTGGGGCATGTGATGCCGAG
Source organism: Spirochaetaceae bacterium (assembly GCA_028818385.1). Next base: position 5,480 of record JAPPNY010000082.1, on the reverse strand, counting down.
ATTGGTCTGTTACAGAAATCACAGCGGGTATCCGAGGCTTCCGGGCGAGGCGAGTCCCAGCGATGCGGCGCGCTCGGCCTGCCATGCCTCCACCTCCGGCGCACCGACATCCTCACGGTGCCAAAGCGCCCAGTTCAGGCAGGCGATCAGGTCGTCGGGATGCTCGACGCCGATCCCCAGCCGCACCAGCCGGTCCACGCCGATGCGCCGGACTTCCTCCTCGGCGGTGAAGTACTCCGACACGGAGCGGTGGTGGTTGAGCTTGGTGGCCAGCCCGTCGAAGCTCAGCGCGTAGCGCAGCACCCCGCACATCGCCAGCACGTCGCAGAAGTGGCGGGTCTCGGCCTCGTCTGCGTCGCGCAGCCGGAAGCTCACGATCGAGCCCGGCTCGGTGTAGTGCCGGGCGATCACGGCGGCGTCCGGATGGCCGGGCGCCGTGGGATGGAACACCGCCTCCACCAGCGGATGGGCGGCCAGAAACGCGGTCACCGCCCGCGCGGTGGCGCAGCGCCGCCGGAACCGCGACTGGGCCTGGCCCAGGCCGTCCAGGATCACGGTGGCGCGCCGCCAGTCGGCGATGCCGCCGCGCATCGCCTGCAGGTCCATCACGCCGTTGAGCAGGCGGACGTCGTCGGAGGCAAGGTAGCCCCACATGTCGCGGTCCTGTCCGGCCAGCGCCTTGGTGCCGGACACCACCGCCACGTCCACGCCCTCCCAGCGCAGCGCCGGCTCCGCCAGCCCCCACGGGCTGGCGATGGTGCTGTCGAGCGCCACCACCAGCCGCACGCCGCCGGCCGCGCGCACCTCGCCCACGGCGCGCGCCAGCGCCTCCGGGTCGACGGCCCGCATCAGCGGGTTGGTGTAGGTCTCCACGAACAACAGCCGCGTCTCCGGCCGCAGCGCGGCGGCCAGCCCCGCGTGGCTCAGGTCGTCCACCAGCGTCAACTCGCCGCCGAGCAGCGTGGTCAGCCGGCTCAGATACGCCTTGCTCTTGTTGTACACGCCGCGCGCGCAGGCCACGTGGTCGCCCGGCTCCAGAAGTGCGTCGAACAACAGCGCGCACGCCTGCATGCCGGTGTCGGTGAGCACCGCCGCCTCGGCTCCTTCCAGCTCGCGGACCCACGCCAGCAGCCGCCGCGAGACCGTGGTGCCGTAGCGCCCATAGATCTGCGGCTGTTCCGACCAGCACGCGGAGCCCAGGAACATCAACTCCTGCTTGCGCTCCTGCCAGCGCACCATGGGGCCGCTGCCGAGCAGGTCGAGCTGGATCGTCTCTCCGTCCGGATGCAGGTACGGCACCCCGGTGCGGTGCATCGCGGCGTCGATGCCCTCGTGCAGCCCGCGGGTGGCGGCATCCATCGCGGACAGTTGCGGCCGGTCCGGCGGCGCGCCCGTCGGATCGAGGTAAGCGCCGATCACCTCCGCGTCATGAAGCCTGCACGAGGTCGCACGCCTCCGCCGGCATCCAGTGCGCGTCCTGGCCAGCCCACTTGACGTTGCAGCCGAGCGGGTTGGTGAGCTCGACCGCGACGGCGGAGCCCGCCAGCACCGCATCGGCGGCGTCGCGCAGCTCGTGCGTGCGCGCGTTGGCGGCGTCGCGGGGATCGTCGTCCATGCGGCCGGTGTAGCGCAGCCTGCGGTCCGCGTCGAACAGGTAGTAATGCGGGGTACGCAGCGCGCCGTACGCCAGGGCGACGCTCTGGTCCTCGTCGCGGGCGTACACGAACTGGAAGTCCTTCTCCGCGGCGCGGGTGACCATGTGCTCGAACGAGTCGTCGGGATGGTTGTCGGTCTCGTTCGAGTTGATCGAGATCATGGCCACGCCACGCGGCGCATAGTCAGCCGCGAACGCGTTCATGCGGTCCTCGCTGCCGATCACGAACGGGCAGTGGTTGCACGAGAAGACGACCACCAGCGTGGCGCTGCCGGCGAAGTCGTCCAGGGTGTAGGTCTTGCCGTCGACGGCGGGCAGGGAGAAGTCCGGCGCACGGTCGCCGATTTCAAGGGTAAAGGCCATCGGTTCCTCCTTCGGGTTCTGTCAAGTCGAGTATTCCCCGACCGGGACGGGGCATCAACCGGCAGGGATGAGTCGTGTCCCATACTGCGTCAACGAGCGAGCAACTCGGTCAGGCGGCGCTGCCACTCCGCCTCGTCGACCACCTCGAAGCGCATGCCCTTGCCGCGCATCGCCGGCACGAACTCGGCCCAGTCGCGCCGTGTCGCGTGGGCGGAGCAGATGTCGAAGACCGAGCGCTTGTACTCGGTGTCGGCGGCCTCCTTGAGGTGCAGGCCCTTGGTCTCGACCACGAACACCTGGTGGAACGGGTCGGCCGCGTCGGGGTTGTCCGGTCTCAGCGTGAAGATGAAGTCGGCGTAGATCCGCCCTCGCCTCCAGCCCTGCACGTAGTAGTCCTGGCGCGGGCGGTTGCGGTACCAGAAGAACAGGCGCTCCTGCCGGTCGAGGAAGGTCGCCACCCGGTTCTCCAGCTCGTTCAGTTCGCTTTCGTCGGTGCGGTCGAACAGATTGAGCTGGTATGGCACGCCGTCCTCGCGGTTGGCCTGCCGGTCGGGGACAGTGCGGATCTGCCGGGGCAGTTGGTTGAAGCCCAAGTCCTCGGCCGCCACGATGAAGCGCATTTCGGTCGCTTCGAGGAGGTCCATGAACACGGCTCGGGCCAGCCGATCGCGCTCGACCTCCAGGCGCTTGCGCAACTCCTCCAGGACGAAGCCGTAGTTGCTCACCACGAGGGCACGCGGATGCCGGTCCAGAAGCGCGCCGAACACGCGGCGCGCCACCTCGCTGCCTCGCCACGGATTCGGCATGACGTCCAGCAGGTGGCTGGCGGCGAACGCGTGGTCCAGGCGTCCGCCGGCTCCGCGACGGTCAGGAGCGGCATGCGAGAAACCCGCTGCAACGCCGCCGTCCACCCCGACCTGCATCTGGATGTCGTCGCCCGGCCGCTCGCCGAGCGGAAGATCGTAGAGCGGTGTCACGTCGACCTCGTCCCACGGCGTGCGCGACAGGATGTCGGCTTCGTAGTGCGCAGGCCGCCAGGCGCCGCCGTCGCGAATCATGAACGCCGGAAGCACCAGATCGCGCGCCGCCCGCCGGAAGCGCGCTCGTTGCCGTCGTACGACCGGTTCCGCCGGCTCCATGGGGCTGTCGCCGTCATCGGCCAGCTTGGGCTGCAGGTCGCCGAGCCCTTCGCGATCGAATCCGCGGCGCACTTCCCGCAGCAGCTCGACGCTCTGGCGCTGAAAGCAGAACACGTAGCTCTCGTCGAGCCAGCGGTTGCCGGTCTTGCGCGCGTAGGGCTGGCGCAGGATGCGACCCACGAGCTGCGTCAGCGCACTCTTGGAACTCGGGCGCGTGAGGATTGCCAGCACGTACGCGAAGGCGCAGTCCCACCCTTCCTGAAGGGCCTGCTTCGTTATGATGAAACGGATCTGGCAATCCCGCGCCAGCAAGCCGCCAGCGTCATCCACCTCCTTCAGGTCGTCGCGGGCGCTGGTCTTGACCGCGATCTGCTCCGCGCCGATGTCGGGATGCTCCATCAGGTACTCGCGCGCGTCCTCGGCGTGCACGACGCCAGGCTGCCGCTGGTCGCGGCCGGTGCGCTCCACCTGGATCAGGCAGATCGGGCGAATGCGCATGCCGGTGTCGGCCTCATGCCGCCTAGCATGCTCCTCCAGCTTTGCCCGGTGCTCGACGGCCGCCAACAGGGTGTCCTTCCAACTCGTGCTCGACCGATTCCTGATGTGCAGGTCGAGCTTGATCATCTCCTCCGCATTCAGATCGCGGCCGAATATCTCGATCAGCACGTTGGCCTCGGTGGTCGGGGTCGCCGAGAGCTCCACGATCAGCGATGGATTGAACCCCTCCAGCGTGGCCTTTGCGTTGCGGCTGTACGCCTTGTGCCCCTCGTCCAGCACGATCATCGGGCGCAGCAACCGCAGGGTGTTGCCGAGCGACGTCTTGACCTGCCGGCCCCAGAAGCCGCTGCCCTCGAAGGTGTCCAGGTTCGGCACGCGCTCCAGCACGGCGCGATGCCCGGCGGCGTCGTCATCCCCCGGAAAGAACCGGTCGAACCCGCCGCTGTCGCGGAACATCCGCAGTTGCTCCTTGGTCTCACGGTTTGCGGACGGGAGCATCAGCATCAGGATGCAGAGACTTTCGGCCACGTCCGCCGGACGGAAGACGCTGGTCTTCTCCAGGACCATCGTCCGTCCGGCCGATGCCAGGTCGAGCTGCTGGCGGTACGGATGGTCGCGGTCCTTCAGGGCCGCCAGCGTCTGGCGATAGATCTGAGTCGTGGGCACGATCCACAGCACCAACCCGGCCTGGCGGTAGAGCAGCTTGCTGTGCACCAGATCGATCACGCGCGTCGCGAGTAGTGTCTTCCCGCCGCCGGTGGGAATCTTGAGGCAGAACGACGGGAGTGGCTCACCGATGCCGGTGGTGCGTCTGGTGTACGGACGCGCCGGCACGGCCTTCTCCCAGGCTTCGCGCGCCCAATCCAGCCTCAATTCCGGCTCGACCCGCCGTACCTTCTCCGCCCTGTCGCGCTGACGCGCAAGCTCATCCAGGAGGCCGCGCACGGCGGCCAGCGCGCGCTGTTGATACTCCTTGAGGATCATGGTGCGGGCTGGCCGCCGCCGTCCGCCGACGCGCGTCGATCGCCTGGTAGATCTGGAACGGCAACTGGCAGAACGTGATGCGGTACTGATCCAGAAACTCCTGGTCCAGATACTTGGTGGGCGCGAACACGAGCCGGTTGGTCCCCTTCGGCTTGGGCAGCGAGCGGGCTTAGTCGAGCGTGAGCGCCAGATCCTTGATCCGCTCGCGGTCCGGTTCGTAGATCAGGTACACGTCGCCCCGCTCGCTTCTGCCGATGAATCCGGTCTCACGGTCGATCTTGCCGGGATCGAACTGGTCGCCGGTGGCGGTGAAGAACACGTAGCCCGCGAGCGCTTCGTAGTCCGGAAGATCTCCGCCCGAGAGCAGCGACTCCTGCTGCATCGGGCCACCGAGCTCAAAGTAGCTGAACGAGCCGCCGAGTCCAGCCCTCAGGTTGGCGTCCTTCGCGGACGGCACACCCTTGATCACCCGGCGCACCCGCTCCGCGGTGATCGAATCGGCGTAATCCTCGCATTCGATCAGTACGAACCGCCGGTTGCCGCCATCCTCCTGGTTGAGCGCGAGAACGGCATGTGCCGTGGTCCCGGAACCTGCGAACGAGTCCAGAACGATAGAGTCCTTGTCCGTCGAAAGGAGCAGGATACGTTTCAGAAGCTCGACCGGCTTCGTCGTGAAAACTGGGAGATCGTCGGGAAAGATCTGCAGGAGCATCTTCTTCGCGTCCTGGGTATGGCCCACGTCCCGGTACGTCCAGATCGTCTGCGGGACCAGCCCTTCCTTGACCTCGGGTAACTGTTCAGGCGTAGGGTAGGTTCGTTCGACAGATTTCGGCAACCGGTCG
>JAPPNY010000071.1 GCA_028818385.1 Spirochaetaceae bacterium | reverse complement strand
GAATCCTCAATTCAGCCAACTTTCGGGCTGGAGCGCGAATAACCCGGGGTCATGGAGAACTACTCGGCGGACGCCCCGTTCGACACCTACGCGGAGACGTGCGTTCAGGCGGGGCTTCCGTTCTACCTGTCGCCGGGGATCAACTGCTGGAGCACGATCATCGGCAACACGGCTACCTCGGTGGCCAACATCCGCCGCGCCGGCCAGAGCGCGGTGCGCCACGGCGCGGCCGGCCTGCTCAACACCCACTGGGGCGACAACGGCCACTGGCAGCACCTGCCGGTGGCGTTCCCGGGCTATGCGTACGGTGCGGCCATGAGCTGGGCCCCGGCGGCGAACGCGGACCTGGACCTGCCGGCCGCGCTGGACGCGCACGCTTTCCGCGACGCGGCCGGCGTGATGGGCCGGCTGGTCTGCGAGCTCGGCGACGTGTCGCGCTGCCATGACGCCCTCGCCGGCTCGCACGGGCCGCTGACGGCCTGGATCCTCATCGGCCTGCCCGGGATTCTGGAGCAGCTCGCCGGGCTACCCGAGGAGGCGCTCGGCATGGCCGGGGAGTTCCTGGAACAGGTGCTGGCGCCGCTGTCCGCGGCGCGCATGAACCGGCCCGACGCGGAGACGATCGCCGCCGAGCTACGCAACGGCGCCGGCCTGTACCGCCACGCGCTGCACCTGTGGGCGGCGCGCATCCGGACGCACGGCACGGCGGTGGCGAAGCGCGAGCTCTCGAGCGACGCAGAGGTGTGGCCGCGCCGCACCATCGACGCCGAGTACGCCGCGCTGCCGGCGCCCGAGCGCGCGGCGCTGGAAGCGGAGCTCGCGCCGCTGGTGGACGACTACCGGCGCCTGTGGCTCACGCGCGACCGGCCCGGCGGCCTGCAGGACAGCACCGGCCGCTTCGATCGGCTGCTCGCCGCCTACCGGCGGGGAATGTGATCGTACATGGCTGAGCTGACCAGGCGCCGGCTGCCCATCGGCATGCAGACGTTCGCCGAGCTGCGAGAGCGGAACTGCTACTACGTGGACAAGACCGAGTACGTGTGGCGCCTGACCGAGGAGGGCAAGCACTACTTCCTGTCGCGTCCGAGGCGCTTCGGCAAGAGCCTGCTGGTGGACACGTTGAAGGAGCTGTTCGAAGGCAACGAGCCGCTGTTCGCGGGACTGGACATTCACGGACGGTGGAACTGGAGCGTCCGTCACCCGGTCGTGCGTCTGGACTTCGGCAGCGGCAGCTTCAGGGACGCCGGTTATCTGCACACGAACGCGATGGCGCAACTGGAAGCCGTCGCCGAAGAAGCCGGCGTGGCCTCCCGCTACGACACCGCGCCTGAGCGCTTCCGCGATCTGCTGCGAAGGCTGCACCGGCAGGCGGGACGGCGCGCCGTCGTGCTGGTCGACGAGTACGACAAGCCGATTCTGGACGCGCTGGAGACGCCGGAGATCGCCCGCGCCAACCGCGACTACCTGCGCGGCCTGTACGGCACGATCAAGTCTGCGGACGCGGACATCCACTTCAGCTTCCTGACGGGCGTGAGCAAATTCACCAAGGTCAGCGTGTTCTCCGAGCTCAACAACCCTCATCGACATCACCCTGGAGCCGGGGCACTCGGGTATCTGCGGCTACACGGACGGGGATCTGGATACCGTGTTCGCGGCGGAGTTGCCCGGCCTGGATCGGGACGAAATCCGTCACTGGTACAATGGCTATAGCTGGCTCGGCGCCGAGAAGGTGTACAACCCGTTCGACATCCTCCTGCTGTTCCGTCGGCGGCGATTCGGCGCCTGGTGGTTCGAGACCGCGACGCCGTCGTTCCTGATCGAGACCCTGGCCCGGCGCGGGGTCCGTTCCGTCGACCTGGACGGCATGCTGAGCAGCGGCGACCTGCTGTCGGAGTTCGACGCCGACCGCATCGCCCCGGAGGCGCTGCTGTTCCAGACCGGCTACCTGACGATCCGCCGCACCGAGCGGCGTGGCAGCGACACGTACTATCGGCTCGGCTAACCCAACCACGAGGTGCGCCAAAGCCTCAACGCGAGCCTGCTCAACCATCTGCTGGGGCACTCGCACCGCGTGGCCGAGCACCGCACCCGGCTCTACGACGTGCTGCAGGCCAACGACTTCGCCGGACTCGAAGTGCTCTTGCAGTCGGTCTATGCCGGCATCCCCTACGAATGGCACACCAACAACGACATCGCTGCTTACGAGGGGTACTACGCCAGCGTGTTCTACTCGTACTTCACGGGGTCGGGTTTCGACGTCCGGGTGGAGGATTCGAGCAGCCGCGGGCGGCTGGACATGGCGGTGCCGTTCAACGACGCCGTGTACCTGTTCGAGTTCAAGGTGGTGGAGCTGGCGGCGACCGGGACGGCGATGGCGCAGCTCCGGGCGAAGCGCTACGCGGACAAGTACCGAGGCCTGGGCGGGCCGATCTACCTGATAGCCGCGGAGTTCAGCAAGGTCGCCCGCAACCTGCACGCGTTCGCCGTGGAGCGCGCCTGACCGGCAGGGCGGCGGGGTCCCCATCGAGAGCCCGGCGCGCGCCGGCCTTGGACACGGACTTGAGATTCGGGTTCTGATTGGCATTCGTCATGGCAAAAGGCAAGAAGGACGACGCCGAGAAACCGAAGGCCAGCACGACCGCCATCCTGGTGGCGGCGGTCCGCGCGGCTCACCTGATCTGGAACGATCCGCCGCTGTTCTCCGACACCTACGCGCTGCAGATGGTGACGCCGTTCTGGCGGCAGGTGGCCAAGCGGCGGTGGCTCAAGTGGCTGATCGCCGACGTGGTGCTGGGAGTGCTCAAGCCCATTCACACCGAGGCGATCCTGCGCGTCCGCTTCACCGAGGAGCGGCTCCGCGAAGCGATCGCCGACGGCGTGCGCCAGTACGTGATCCTGGGCGCCGGACTCGACTCCTTCTCCCTGCGCCAGGGGGACCTGGCCGACGGCCTGCGCATCTTCGAGGTGGACCAGCCGGCCTCGCAGGCCATGAAGCGCGAGCGCCTCGTCGCCATCAACGGCAGCGTACCCGACAACCTGGTGCTGGTGCCCGTGAACTTCGAGACCGACCACCTGGACGAGGAGTTGCGCAAGGCCGGCTTCGACGCCAAAACGCCCACGTTCTTCTCCTGGCTGGGGGTCACCTACTACCTCACCGGGGAGGCGATCAGCGATTCGCTCGACCGCGTCTCCTCGCTCGCCGCGCCCGGCAGCCGGATCGTCTGCGACTACAAGTATCCGCATGACCTGGTCCCGGCGGAGGGCATGGAGTTCGTGCAGAAGCTGGAGAAGTTCGTCGCCGGCCGCGGGGAGCCGATGATCTCGACCTTCGCGCCCGACGCGATGAACGCGGAGATGGCGCGCGTAGGCTTCCAGGAAGAGGACAGCGTCTCGCCGGACGAGGCGGACAAGCGCTACCTGCAGGGGCGCACCGACATGGACGCTCCCGCCCCCGGGTTCGCGTTCGCGCTGTTCAAGAAATAGCCTGCCGGCCGCAGCACGCATGGACACGGTGCGGATCGGCGTCGTCGGCCTGGGCGGCATGGGGGTCAGGCACGCCCGCGCGCTCCTGGTGGGGGAGGTGGCCGGCGCCGCGCTCACCGCGGTCTGCGACGTCCGGCCGGAGCGGCTGGCCGGGGCTCGGGAGCATCTGTCGTCCGAGCCGGCGTGCTTCGATGACCTCGACGCCTTCCTGAACGCCGGCGTGGCCGACGCGGTCATCGTCGCCACCCGCCACTACGAGCATCCGCCGCTCGCGATCCGCTGCTTCGCCGCCGGCCTGCACGTGCTGACCGAGAAGCCGGCCGGGGTGTACGCGAAGCAGGTGGGGGAGATGAACCGGGCCGCGGCGGCCAGCGGCAAGGTCTTCGCCATCAACTACCAGATGCGCACCGATCCGCTCTATCGCAGGCTGAAGGAGATGGTCGAAGGAGGCGAGCTGGGCGAGATCAAGCGCACCAACTGGGTCATCACCGCCTGGTACCGGCCGCAGAGCTACTACGATCGCGACGACTGGCGCGCCACCTGGGCGGGCGAGGGCGGCGGCGTGCTGATCAACCAGGCGCCGCACCAGCTCGACCTGTGGCAGTGGTGCTGCGGGATGCCTGCGCGCCTGCGGGCGTTCTGCTACTACGGCAAGCACCACGACATCGAGGCGGAGGACGACGTCACGGCCTTCATCGAGTATCCGAACGGCGCCACGGGCGTGTTCGTCACCTCCACGGGCGACGCGCCCGGCTCGAACCGCCTGGAGGTGACCGGCGACAACGGCAAGGTCGTGGTCGAAGACGGCCGGCTCACGTTCTGGAAGCTCGACGTGCCCGAGCCACGGTTCAGGCGCGAGCATCGGACGGGGCCCGATCAACCGGGGTACACCCGGGCGGAGGTCCCGGTCGAGGGCCGGACGACCGGGCACGTCGGCATCACGCGCAACTTCGTCGAGGCCATCACGGACGGCGCCTGTCTGCTGGCTCCGGGCCAGGAGGGGATCCGCGGGCTGTCGATCTCCAACGCCATGCACCTGTCGGCGTGGCTCGACGACTGGGTGGCGGTGCCGCCGGACGAGGACCTGTTCTACGAGAAGCTGCAGGAACGAAGCGCGGGATCCGGCGCCGGCGCCTGAGGGCGGGCCGGTCAGGGCTCGATCAGGGCGAGTCCGAACGCTCCCCGATGACGGCATCGCTGCCGGGTATGTCCGCCAGCAGTCCGTGCAGTGCCTGCGCCGCCATCCTGAACCGGTCAGCCTTGGACTGGAGCGGGCGGCCCGGCGCCGGCTTCAGGTGCGGTTCCAGAGTCAGGTAGCCGCGGAAGCCGTCCGCGAACGCCTCGGTCAGGATGCGCGCCACGTCGCCCGCGCCCTGTCCGGCCGGGACCACGGTACCGTCCGGCCGCGCGTCCTTGACGTGGAAGTACCCCAGGTACGGCCTGAGCTTCCCCCAGCAGTCCCGGTAGGGCCGCTGGCCGCACTGCACGAAGTTGGAGAAGTCGAAGGCGCAGACCAGCGACGGCGAGTGGATCGACGTGAGCAGATCCAGCACGCGGTCGCCGGTCTCCCCGTAGATGTTCCGTTCGTTCTCGTGCGCCAGCCTGGTCGGCGTCGCCGCCGCCACTTCGACCAGGCGGGCGAGCCAGTCGAGGACCTGGGTGCGGTGCGCCGCCGCACTCTCGCCTTCGGGCGGATAGAAGGAGAACACGCGGATGTAGGCCGCCTCCAGGATCTCGGCGTACTCCAGGGCGCGGCGCATGCCGTCGAGCTGCTCCTGGAAGTCGCCGGTGAGCGGAAACTTGCCGAGCGGCGAGCCGACCGCGGAGAAGCCGATCCCGTGGTCCGCCGCTCGCCGCTTGATGTCTTGGACCTCGCCGGCGCGGAGCGCCAGCACGTTCCTGCCCCAGGCTCCACGGAGCTCGATGTTGCCGACGCCGTTCCGCTTGAGCTCCCGGATCTGGACATCCGGATCGTCGTCGATCTCGTCCGCGAAGGCGCTGATCAGGTTCATGGTTCAGGGTCCCGGTCCGGGCGGCAGCGGTACGATCGCCGTATTCTGGCTGAAGACGATCCGCCAGTGGCCGTCGGTCTTCTGCAGGACGTCGACCAGCCGCGTCGCAAGCTTTCCCGGCTCCGTCTCGCCGATGCCGGGCGGCAACGCCGCGTACCCGATGAGTTCGAACCTCACCTCGGCCACGGCCGTGTCCGCGTCGGTGAAGCGGATCTGCAGCACTTCCGCACTGAGCGTGCTGTCGCTGAAGATGGTGGCGAACAGCGTAGCGTGGCGCTGTTCGTTGGCGGCGCGATCGGGAAACCGCATCCCCAGAATGTTCACGAAGCCGCTGTCGGGGTGAAGTTCTCCACCTAGGCGGCGGCGTCGCGCGCATTCCAGGCCTCCGGCAAGGCCATCAGGACCTCGCGGATCGCCCGCTCGTCGTCCGCCGACTGGGCGGCGATGCCGGCGGGCGCCAGCATGATCGCGGCGAAGTACAGGATCGCCATCGGGACACGCCGCAGTGACAGGGCGATCGGCGACCTCTTCATGGGCGGCAACGTAGTCCGGCCGGCGCCGACCGGGCAAGGCCATACCGTCGATGACCGGCGATCCGACGCGCGTGGGCGGTCCTGCAACTCGGCGCCCTTGCGCCGTCAGGTGGCGCGTCGACGCCTGTCAGCGCGCCGTTCCCGCAGCTCCTTGCGCAGCGAGCCCAGGGCGGCCAGCGCCAGGGTCAGCCCCCCGGCGAAGATGAACAGCGCCAGCGTCGTCACCGGTCCGATCAGCAGCGCCCCAGCGGCCAGCGCGGCCACGACGCCGGCGGTCGTCCACTCGGCAGCACCCAGTCGGCGGATGCCCACCACGTGGACGCGCATCGCCAGGAAGCAGGTCAGCCACGCGGCCAGCCCGCCGAACAGCATCCGCGGGCCCGTCAGCACGCGCCTGCCGGCGCCATCCGGCTCCACGTGGCCCAACGCCGCCAGGCTCACCTCCACGGCCGCCGCCATCACGACCACCGCCAGCGTCATCGGCAGGTGCAGGTAGGTAAGGATCTGGCCGCCGCCGACCCGTCCTCGCAGCTCGGAGCGATCGAGCAGGCGGAAGTAGAACCACCAGATGCCGACCGGCAGGGCGAAGCCGACCGCGAACGCCATCCGCGCTTCCTCCGCGTGCACGCCGCCGACCACCACGCCCAGCACCGCCTCGCCCAGGACGATGATCGTGAACAGGCCCAGCCGTTCCGGGAGATGGGACGGGTTCGCCGGCCAGCGACCGAGGCCGGACACGGCCAGCAGGGGCGCCAGCAATTCGGCGCCGACGGCTGCCAGGTAGAGAGGCCGCTGCCACGCCTCCGGGGTCAACTCCAGTGCTCCCCAGGCCATCGCCGACACGGCGAAGCCGATCATGAGAAACCACGTGAAGCGGCGTGCGGCGGGCACCCGCACGTGCGCTTCCAGATAGAGCAGCACCAGCACGACGCGCGCGCCGAGCTGCGTGCGGGTGAAGGATGCGGCGTGCTCGTCCAGTCCGGATTGCACGTAGAGCGCGGAGCCTGCCAGGGTGAACATCAACAGCAGTGTGAGGAGCGTCTGCAGGACGCTGCCGTCGTCGAACCGCGTGGCGTAGGTGGTGTGGCCGGCCCACACCAGGAACAGCGGCAGGTACAGCGCCGTCACCTGTCCCAGCGTGCTCAGGTCGGGATGAGCCACCAGGTGGTGGGTCAGCCCGGCGATGTTGATGACGAAGATCAGGTCGAAGAACAGCTCCAGCCAGGTCGCCGAGCGGCCCTCGGCCGGCCGGCGGTCGTCCCGGGCGCCGTCGCTCAGGGGTTCAGCCATGGGTACTACCGGAGCGGCCCGCGCCCGCGGATGTCAAGGAGCCGGCCGCGCGCGACGCGCGGTTGACCGACGGCCGGCCCGCGGGACAGGCTGACCGCCTACCACCGCCGCGGTACAGGGAGTCGCGCTGGATGCTGCCCGCCGTCGAACAATCGCCCGTGAAGCCGACGTTCGCAGAGCGGCGCCTGTCCGTGGCGAAGCGTTTCCGGCGCGACCGGGTCTACCTGCTCATGCTGGTCCCGGTGATCGCCTTCTTCGTCATCTTCCACTACGTGCCCATGTACGGGGCGCTGATCGCCTTCAAGAAGGTGGCTCCGGGCAAGGGATATCTGGCCGGCGAGTGGATCTGGTTCGCCAACTTCGAGCTGTTCTTCAACTCGATATTCTTCTGGCGGCTGCTCCGCAACACGTTCGTGCTGAGCTTCTATTCCATCCTTTTCGGCTTCCCGATTCCGATTCTGTTCGCGCTCGCCCTGAACGGCATCCGCCGGCCGTACTACAAGCGCTTCGTGCAGTCGGTGTCCTACCTGCCGCACTTCATATCGACCGTGATCGTGGTCGGCATGATGGTCAACTTCCTGTCGCCCGTGAACGGCGTGGTGAATCGATTCATCGAGGCGGCAGGCGGCTCCCCGATCCATTTCTTCAACAGCGTGCGCTGGTTCCGGCCGCTGTTCGTCGGCTCGGAGATCTGGCAGAGCTTCGGCTGGGGATCGATCATCTACCTGGCGGCGCTGACCACCATCAACCCGGAGCTGTACGAATCGGCCACCGTCGACGGCGCCTCGCGGCTGCAGCGGATGTGGCACATCGACCTGCCCGGCATCCTGCCGACCATCATGATCCTGCTCATCCTGCGGATGGGCAGCATTCTGGCCGTGGGCTTCGAGCGGATCATCCTCATGTACAACCCGGCCACCTACGAGGTGGCCGACGTCATCCAGACCTACGTGTACCGCCGCGGCGTGCTGCAGGCCGACGTGAGCTACGCCACCGCGATCGGCCTGTTCAATTCGACGATCAACCTGGTCTTCCTGGTGGTCTTCAACCGCGTCAGCAGGCGCATCACGGAGATCTCGCTGTGGTAGCCTCCCGCCGCGCCTCCGACCTGGCGTTCGACGGTGTCATCCTCCTGGTCTGCCTGGTCGCCGTGGCGGTGGCGCTGTACCCGTTCATCTACGTCCTGTCGGTCTCCATCAGCGACGCGGAGGAGGCATTCAGGGGGAAGGTGTGGATCGTGCCGGCCGGCCTGTCGGTCAAGGCCTACGAGATCGTTCTGGACAACCCCGGCATGTGGCGCTCCTACTACAACACGGTCTGGTACGTCGTGGTCGGCACCGGGGTCAACATCACCCTGACGATCCTGGCCGCGTATCCGCTGTCCCGCCGCGAGCTGCTGGGCAAGAATCTCATCATCACCATGATGGTGCTGACCGTCTATGTCTCGGGCGGTCTGATCCCGTTCTACCGGCTGGTGAAGGAGATCGGCCTGTTCAACACCCGCTGGGCGCTGGTGCTGCCGACCGCCGTCTCGTTCCTGTACATCATCATCCTGCGCACCTTCTTCCGGTCGCTGCCCGACGAGCTGGAAGACGCCGCGATCGTCGACGGCGCGGGGCCGGCGACCGTGCTGGTCCGCATCGCCCTGCCGCTGTCGAAGGCGGCGCTGGCGACGCTGGTGCTGTTCTACGCCGTCGGCCACTGGCAGGCGTTCTTCAACGCCATCCTGTTCATCACCAAGCAGGACCTGCATCCGCTGCAGGTGTATCTGCGGCGCGTGGTGATCATGAACGACCCGGCGCTGATCGACTCCGTGGACGAGTGGGTGCGGCACGTCAACACCTCGGCGATCTACGAGCAGCTCAAGTACGCCTTGATCATCGTGTCGATCCTGCCCATCATCTGCCTTTACCCGTTCCTGCAGAAGTATTTCGTCAAGGGCGCCATGATCGGTGCCCTGAAGGCGTGATCGGCGCCGCCATCATGTGAGCAAGGAGGTAACGGAGGCGACCGAATCCGCAATTCAGCAACACGTCGACAGTGCAACTAACACAAGGAGCGATCCATGAAACTGCGTTCGATCTGCGCGCTGCTGGTCATCGTGGCAGCGTTTGGCTATGCCGCCGGCACCGAGGAGGCGGCGATGGCAGACCCGGTCGAGGTCTCCATCATGACGGTGGAGAATTACTACGCGCCGGCCCCGTACTCGAACGGCCTGCCGATCATCGAGGCATACCGCGAGATGGCCGAAGCACGGTTGGGGTTCCCGATCGTCTTCGAATTCATCACCTACACCTGGGCGAACTACAACGAGCAGAAGGAGATCGTGCTGGCGTCCGGCTCCGATCTGCCCTGGTTCATCTGGAACGTGCAGGACCACCAGAAGTGGGGTGAGGCCGGCGTTCTGGTCGACCTGCTGCCGCTGATTGAGGAGCACGCGCCGAACATGCGGGCGGAGATGGCGCAGCGTCCGATCCTCAAGGCGGTGCCGATGACGCCCGACGGCAAGATGTACGGCTACGCGATGGTCAGCCCGCCGCAGTACATCAACGGCGGCGGCGTGAACATCCGCAAGGACTGGTTGGACAAGCTCGGCCTGGAGCCCCCGACCACGTCGATGGACCTGCTGGCGGCGGTGCGCGCCTTCCGCGCCAACGACGTCAACGGAGACGGGGAGAACAACGAGTTGCTGATCTCCGTGAACCGGTCGCAGCACCTGACCATGGGCGCCTGGTACGGCCTGCAGCTCTGGCGGTCCGGCGGCTTCCAGGCCGACAGCGACGGCGTGGTCTCCTACTCCTGGATCTCGCCGCGGGCGAAGGAATACCTGCAGATGATGCAGGACATCTACACCGAGGGCATCCTGGACCCGGACTTCATGCAGATGAACACGGAGAAGTTCGTCGCGCGCATGAACAGCAACCTGGCAAGCGCCACCATCGGCTACATGGGCACCGCCGCGTCCTACAATGAGACGTACGACCCGGCGCCGGGCGCGGAGCTGATCAGCCTGCCGGTCCTGATCGGGCCGCACGGGGATCAGTTCATGGAGCTGGCACCCGGCGTGGACATCCCGACCTCGATCTCGCGCGACGCCGACCCGGTGGCCGCGATCATCATCTACGACACGGCGCGCAGCCCGGAGGGCGGCGTCAACAACGTGTGGGGCATCGAGGGCGAGACCTGGGAGTGGGGCGAAGACGGAAAGCGGACGTGGACCCAGAAGCTCATCAACAATCCCGACGGCCTGAGCACCGGGCAGGCGTTCAGCGCCATGGGCGGCCGCCGCAACTTCCTGCGCGGCCACTCCTACGACAGTTGGGAGGCGCAGTGGTCGTCCGACCGCTTTGCGCCGATGCGCGCGGCACGGCCCTTCCACCGGGTGGACATTCCGTTCACGGAGGGGCTGCAGACCGACCTGGAGGACCTCGACATCGTCGCCCGCTACATGCCCGACATCCAGACCTACGTCGACGAGAACGTCGCCAAGTTCATGATCGGCGAGCAGAGCCTGGACAAGTGGGACGAGTTCGTGGCGACCGTGAAGGAGCTCGGCATCGACCAGATCATCGCCGTACGACAGAAGCAGGCCGACCGCTTCATCGACATCGTCGGCGACCGGTATCCGTGGCGCTAGAGGGCAGCGCCCCCGCCGCGCGATAACCTCGGGCGATGGTTCCCTTGCGCGGGGACCATCGCCCATTTTGCATGCGACGACTTGCACGCGCCCCCGGCGCCATACGCATCGGCCACTGGCGGCATGCCGCGGACGGCTTCCGGACGCTCGCCTACCCGTTTCGATGCGAGGGGGGATCGTACGACCTCTACCTGCGGCAGACCGGGTACTGGCCGTCGATCTACTCGCTGGTGCGGGTGCGTGTCGATGACGGACCGTGGGTCGAGTACCAGACGTACCGGACGCTCTCCGAGGGCGACCCCAACGCCCCCGCCATCCTCACCGGCCGGCGCTCCCCGGCCCGCAGCGCGGCCGCGCGGGCGCACGGCGGGCACTGGTGCATGGTGCTGCGCGCCGAGCTGACGGCCGGGGAGCACACGGTATGGGTCCACCAGCCCATGGAGCCGGGGTACTGCCCGCTGTTCCTGTTCGACCACGTGGAGCTGCGTCCGACCGAGACCACGGCGACCGACTGGCGGTGGGGCATAAGCGAGGGGTACCGGTCCGGGCTGGCCGCGAATCGGCAGATCCGCGCCGCGGTGCGCACTGCGGATGACGCGCGGCGCTACCAGGAGCGGGTGCGCGCCAACTTCGAGCGGACCGTCGGACCGCTGCCGGAACCGGGCGAGCTCCCGAGCCGGACGACCGGCGTCACGCGGCACGCGGGGCTCCTCATCGAACGGCTCTGGTTCCAGAGCCAGCCGGGACTCTACGTGACGGCCAACCTGTATCTGCCGGACGAGGCCGCCGGACCGCTGCCGGCCGTCCTCTACCTGCCCGGCCACGCCGCGAACGGCAAGGCGAACGAGCCGTACCAGGTGATCTGCCAGTGCCTGGCGCGCAAGGGCTACGCGGTGCTCAACATCGACCCCGTCGGCCAGGGCGAGCGCGGGCCGTACTACGCGCCGGGCAACAACCACGAGTGCCAGGGCATCCAGGGATTCCTGCCGCGCGACCTCAATCCCATGTACTTCATCCAGGACGGGATGCGGGCGATCGACTACTTGCTGGGGCGTCCCGAGGTGGACGGCGCCCGCATCGCGGTGACCGGCATCTCCGGCGGCGGCGTGCAGACCATGATGCTCGCTTCATACGACCGGCGGGTCACGGGGGCGGTTGCCATGGGCTCCGTGGTGCAGATGGAGTGCCTGCTGTGGAGCAGCTACGATCCGGACGGCACCTTCGACGACGGCATCCGGGAGTACGGATGCACCACCGCGGACCTGGTCGCGTGCATCGCGCCGCGCGGATTCGTGATCCAGAACGGCGCGCACGATCCGGGGTTCCCGGTCGGCAGCGGGCAGCGCGTCTACCGGGACGTGAAGGGCGTGTGGGCGGCTTTTGGAGCGGAGGACCAGCTCGCCTGCGATGCGCCGGACGCCGGCCATGAGGTTAACCGCGCGATGCGGCGCAACGTGTATCGGTGGTTGAACCGGTGGCTGGACAACGAGTCCGCGGGACTGGACGATCCGCCGTTCGAGGTGCTGGACGAGCGGGACCTGCAGGTCACGGCCTCGGGGCTGGTGGACACCGACTTCGCCGACTCGGAGTCGGTGTGGAGCCTGCGCAGGGCGATCGTCGAGCGGCAGGCCGGCGCGCTCGAGCGGCGCCGGCTGGAAGCGCTGGCGTCTCCCGCGCGGGCGCGAAGCTATGCCGCGGAGATGCGCGACGCGGTGCGCGGCGTCTTGAAGATCGGTTCTCCAAGCCGCGACTGCGGCGACGTGGCGCTCGTCGCGGCCGGTGGCGCGAACGGCGAACCTGCCGCCGGACCGGCGGAGCGCATGTGGTTCGACACGGAGCCGCCCATGCGGGTCTCGGCGGATCTGTGGGTTCCCGCGGCCGGGGAGGGGCCCGCCGCGCACGCGCCGGCCCTCGTCTACCTGAATCAGCGGTCCACCGGTCCGGACGCGGCGTGGCTGGAGGCGGTGCTGGCGAGCGGGTGGGCCGTGCTGGCCGTGCACGCGCGCTGCAACCGCGTCGAGCGCGGCACCTCGGCCGTCTACGCCGGCCGCTATCCGCTGGCCATGAAGGCGGCCGACCTGCTGCGCGCGGCCGAGGTGCTGCGGGCCTGCGACGGCATCGATCCCGGCCGGCTGGTCTACGTCGGCGCGGACGGCCATGCCGGCATCGCCGCCCTGTTCGCGGCGCTGCTCGATGAGCGCGCCGGCGGCGCCGCGGCCTGCACGCTGCTGGCGTCGTTCCGGGAGTTTCTGTTCGACAAGGCCTGCCGCGTGCCGCACTGCGCGGAGGTCGCCTTCCTGCCCGGGGCGCTTGCAGGCTTCGACATCCCCGATCTGGCGGCGGCCCTGGCGCCGCGGCCGCTGCTGCTCATGGGCGCCCGCCGCGGCGATCTGGGCTTCGCGGGCCGCCTGTACGGGACCATTCAGGCGGGCGACCGCCAGACCCCCGGCCCGGACGTGTCCGAGCTGCCGGCCGATGTTCTGTGCCGGTGGTTGGATGGCCTGGACGATTGAAGGTGACGGCGCGGCAGGATGAGCCGGAGCTGTTCGCTATTCTTGTGCTGTACGTACCCAAGGAGGAAGTGAGCATGTACGGAGACAGAGAGCGGCTGGACATCAAGCCGGAGTGCCCGCAGCTCTTCGTGGACGATCACCTGATCGACACCATGAGCGGCATCACGCCGGTCCTGCATCAGCCGGAGAAGGTGCCGCCGGAGCAGGCCGCCGAGGTGCGCGCGACGCCGGCCGTGCCCGGCGGCGTGGTCACCCCCCGCGAGCTGGGTCACTACTCCTTCCCGGCGCTGCCGCACACCGACGAGTCGGGCCGCGCGGCCGATCCGCCGGCCTGGACCTTCTCGCCCGAGGACATTCCCGGTCTGTACGACCCGCGGACGCCCACGCGCCGGCCGATCCACGTGCGCTTCTGCTGGGAAGCCAAGGGCGAAGGAGGCTACGGACTGCACCGGGCCGTGAGCTATGACGGCGCCGACTGGGGCCCGTGGCAGCTCGTCTGGCCACGGGTGAACGACGGCCCCGGCGAATGCCACTCCCTGTTCTGGGACTACCGCAAGGGGTGCCTGGTGGACATGGTGCGCATGGGCAGCAACTACCCGCACGGCCGTACCATGGGGCGGGGCGAGAGCCCGGACTTCGGCCTGCACTGGACGCCGCCGGTGCGGGTGCTGACCGAGGACGCGGACGACCCGGAGGACACGCAGGTCTACAACGTCGAGGCCGGCATCTACGCCGGCATCTATCTGGCGGTCGTGCACCTCTACCGCACCGAGTCCGGACTCTGCTTCCCGCAGCTCGCCTGCAGCCGCGACGGGTACCGGTTCTCCCGTTTCCGCGAGCCGTTTCTGCCGCTGGGCCCCGAGGGCGGTGCGGAGGGCGGCATGATCTGGTGCGGGTTTCCCGTGTTCGACGGCGAGCGGCTCCGCCTCACCTATTCCGCCGTTCGCGAGACGCACAACATGCAGACCCGCTCCCCGACGGTGGCGGGAGCCGCCTACCTGCGCAAGGACGGCTTCGTGTCGCTCGACGCGGGCGACCACCTGGGAACGGTGGTCACCAGGCCGTTCCGTTGCCCGGCGCGGGACACTTTTCCCCTGGACGGCACGCTGTCGCTGTTCGTCAACGCTGCGGTGCGCAAGGGCGGCGAGTTGCGCGTCAGCATCCTCGATCAGCACGGCGCGTGCATCGTCGCGCGCGAGAGGCTGCCGCTGGACGCCGCGCACGCCGACGTCATCACCGGCGATCACCTGCATGCGCTGGTGAGCTGGAAGGGGGTGAGCGACGTCGCGGCGCTCAACGTGTACGCGCGGCCGATCCGGATCCGCTTCGACATGACCGACGCGTCGCTCTACTCGTTCGGGCTCTACGAGTATCACGGCACGGAGGACAAGCCGGTGCTGCGCGTACAGGACACGACCATCCAGGAGGAGTGAGGGCGCCGTGGGCGGTGTGAGGCCGACGTGAACGCCACGGTGGCGGCCGTGTTCGCCGGCGTCGATTCCGAGATCCGCCGGACGGCCACCGGGTACCTGCGCGAGTGCCTGCGCGAGCTCGGCTGCGCGCTCAGGACGGGGCGAAGTGCCGCCGCGGCGCAGGTGGTCATCGACTGCCGGGTCTCTGCCGGCGGGGACGGGGCGGGGGGGCGGCGGCTCCTGCCGGATCCGGAGCTGGAGTCATACCGGATCGATTCATCGGCCGCGGCGGCCGGGCGCACGGTCACGGTCAGCTCGCCCACCTCGCGCGGCCTGCTGTACGGGGTCTGCCGCCTCGTGGAGGAGATCCGCCGGCGTCGCGGCCTGCCGGAGTCGTTCCGGGTGCGGGCGGCGCCGCAGCTCGCCATCCGCGAATGGAGCACGCTGATGCTGCAGGGAGGGTTCAACCTGCCGGCCGGCGGGGCGTTCGATCGGCCGCTGTGGGAGCTGGAAGCGGCCGTGAACCGGGTGATCGACCGGGCGCCGTTCTACGGCATCAACCGGCTGCAGCTTCCCGGGCGGCCGGGGGAAGGCATGGACATCGACTGGCTGATCCCCTACCGCTTTCTGCCCCGCCTGGGCCGGACCGACACCCCGGCGTTGCGCGAGCGCCGCGACATGCTGCGGCGCATCGCCGCGCGGGCGCACGCGCACGGGCTGGAGCTGCTGGTGTGGGACCACGAGCTGGTGTTTCCGGATGACATCGAGGCGAGCTATCCCGAGTGCGGCGGCACGGACTTCCCGGTGTGCTTTTCCAATCCCTTCTGGGACGACTTCATCGCCGGCAAGCTGGAGGAGTTCTTCCGCCTGGTGCCGGAGGTGGACGGTGTCAACCTGACGTTCGAGGAGACGCTGCGCGGCTACAACATCCTGCGCGACGCGGGCTGCCGCTGCCGGGCGTGCCGGACGGCGTCCGTGGCGGACAAGCTGAGCCGGGTGTTCGACGCCTTCGAGCGGGTGTGCGCGCGGCTGGGCCGGGTGTTCGAGGCAAGGACCTACGCCCTGGAGCGGGAGCGGCAGGGCGACATGGTCGCGGCCGCCGGCCGCCTGACCGACGCCGTGGTGATGACCAAGTACACGCCGGCGGACTTTCGCGGCGTGGACTACCCGCACAATCCGCTGATCGGGATGTTTCCGGCCGTCCCGCAGATCGTGGAGTTCACCCTGACCCCGGAGTGCAACGGCTTCGGCTACCTGCCGGCGCTGCTCGGCGACTTCTACCGCGACCGGATTGCCCATGCGCGCGGGCAGGGGGCGGCCGGCTGTGTCGGCCGGGTGGACTACCACCTGCAGAACTCGCACGAGGCGTTCTTCACCGCCGGGCCGCCGGTGCTCACCTTCGATACCGAGAACGACTTCAACGTCCACCTGTTCAGCCGGCTGCTGTGGGATCCGGCGGCTGATACGGATGCCCTGTGGCGCGAGTGGGCGGCGGCGCGGTACGGGGAGCGGGCGCCCGATCTGCTGGCCACGCCGCTGCGCAGCACGCGAGAGATCACGCAGGGGATCTACTACGTGAAGGGCCTGCACGCGCTCAGCCAACTGGACCAGATCGCGGACCTGGAGCAGATCACGTGGGAGATCGACGACAGCTTCCTGCGCCGCTTCAACCCGGGGGAGCCTGAGATCGAGCGGCTCACCGCCGAGCTGCTCGACCCCACGGAGAAGACGGTCCGGGAGGTGCTCGCGGAGAAGGACCACGCGGTGGCGCTGGCGGCGGCGGCGTGCCGGGACGTCGAGCGTGCGGCCGATGCGCTGCCGGGCCCGCGCATGCGGCAGCTCCGTCGCCGGTTCGCGCTGCTGCACGACACGGCACGGCTGTGGCGATGGATCGCGGAGTGCTACTTCCGCCTGCGTGCGGCGGTGCGCGGCACGATTCCGCCGGAGCGCAATGATCCGGCCCTGGACCGCGCCCTGCTGGGCATGATCGCGCAGGCGGTCGCCATGGAGGACCGCCACGGCAGGGTGTATCCGGTGTACAACGCCTGCCGCGGCATCACCGCCTACCGGTTCGTGCTGGAGGTCGTGCACGCGCGCGCCGGCTGGTCGGCGGACGCCGCGGACGATCTCTGGTACGAGCTGGTCGAGGCGGCGAAACGCCGGCCCGATGCCCGGTCCGGCACGGTCGTCGCGGATGCCGCCGTCATCGCGATCGAGCTCGCCGGGCGGTGGCTGTGCGTGCACGGACGCCAGGGCCCGCACGCCCGCTACCCGCTGCCGGTGGAGGCGGCGCCCGTTCGACTCGACGAACCGGGCGCATCCGCCGTTGGCGTGCGCAGGGGCAGGGACGCGCTGCACCTGGAAGTCGTGGAGGGACACTGATGAAATCCGACGGTTCGCCGCAGGGACTGCGCGGCGCGCTCCGGGTCGTACGGCGGGAGGGTGAGCTCGTCGTGGACGGCGGCAGCTTCGACATCCGGTTCCGTGACGGACTGCCGGCCGCGGCGTCGGTCGACGACGGCCGCGGGCCGGTCGCCGTGGGACCCGCGGACGGTGCACCCCTGGTGGCATACGAGCTCGTCGACGAGTCACGCGGCGCTACGCTCCCGCGGCTGGACGGCGCCGCGACCGAGGTGTCGAAAGAGGCTCCGGACGAGGTGTGCGTCACCGTGCGCGGCCGGCTCGTCTTCGAGGACGGATCGGCGCCGGTCGACGTCGAGCAGTCGCTCCGGGTGTTCGATTGCGGCGTGCTGTTCTGCGACCTGCACCTGTGGGTCAGGCCCGGCGAGTCGCTGCTGATCACCAGGGCCTCGCTGGCGCTGCGGCTGGGAGGCGTGTTGGCCGGCCTCGGGAAGTACCGGTGGGGCTACGACCGCCCGGTGCCGGAGCCTGGCGTGGAAGTGGACCGGCCGGTCCTCAACCTCCCGGCGGACCGGACCGTGGACGAGGCCGGCACCTTCCATCCGTACCTGGACGTGGCGTGGTCGGTACGGGAGCACGCGGCGTTCACCAACCGGGCCGGCTTCGTGGTGGAGGAGGGCAGGCCGTTCGGGACCGGGCATCCCGCCGCGTTCGCGCACACGTTCGGCCGGCGCGAGGGGGACTCGCTCGCCTATCGCTGGCATCTCTACCGCGGCAAGCCCCTGCAGGTCACGGCGCCGTACACGTACGCCAACCGGTGGGGACTGTCGCTCGCCGGACCGCGCAACAACGAGCGCGGGCGGCGGGAGGCGCAGAACAGCCTGGTCGGCGCGCGGGTCTATACGTGGCAGAACGACGGGGTCGGGCACGGCCGAATGGGCGAGAAGGCGTGGTATCCGCGCGACCGGGACATCGATGTCATGGCGGCCAAGGGCGCCAATGTGCTGCTCCTGCACACCGGCTGGATGGATGCCGGCGGCGAGGGCGCGGGCTGGGAAGGGAACTACGTCGTCGCGGATCGGGAGGAGCTGTCGCGGGTGGTCGCGCGGGCGCACGGTGCCGGCATGCGGGTGGGGCTCTACATCCGCGGGCTGGAGTACTACGCGCTCGACCGGGACACGCGATGGTTCACGGACTTCCTGACCCGCGACTTCGACGGCGTGTACGTGGACTGGTCGTCGTTCCTCTACCAGCCGCACCGCTATCTGCCCGCCTCGGTTCCCGTGTACGGGGAGAAGCTCCAGCACCGGCAGAACAGCACGCGCCGCGCGCACGCGTTCACGCACTTCCTGTACACGCGCAAGCTCCGCCAACTGGTCGGCCGGGACGGCTTCCTCATCGGCCACCCGGGGTGCCAGCACAAGGAGTACTCCGGGTTCGCGCTCGGCTACTTCGACGCGATGCTCACCGGCGAGAGCGCGGGCACCACCTTCCTGCACAGCCCCGAGCAGCACGTCTACTACGGCGCCCACTCGGCCTGCGGGGCGCTGGTATGGACGAACACGCACCCGGTGACGCGAGGCCCGAAGGCGACCGCCTACGAGGCCGCGTTCGGAACCGGCCCGCAGATCGTCCTGGGCAGCCGCTACCCGCTCGACCCCGAGGACGAGCGCAACCAGTTCATGGTGCCGCTCTGGCAGCTCCTGGCGAGCGCCGACCTGGCTGCCGCCACGCTCTACGTCCCGCTGGCGTACGGCAGGAAGATCCTGGACTCCCCGCCGGGACTGCACTTCGCGCTCTACCACCTGGCGGACGGCACCCTGCTGCTCACCGGCGCCAACCTGAGCGAGCGCCCGCTCGCCGGCGAGCTCCGCATCGACCTCGACGAGCTGGGAGTGACGGGGACCGGGCAGGTGACCGAGCTGCGCCAGGACCTCGCCGGGGACGGCACGATGCGGCCGGTGCCGGCGGGGCCGAGCACGGGAACGATTGCCGTCGCGGAGATGCAGCCGCTGGAGATCCGCGGCTACCGCTGGCTGACGCCGTGATCTTTCATCGCAGGCCGGACACTTCCACGCGCGTTCCGGTACGCGCGGACGCATAACAGCCATCGATGACCTGCAGCACGCGCAGGGCGTCCTCCACGGTGAGCTGCGGCTCTGCTCCGGTCTGCACGGCGCGAACGAAGTCCTGAATCCAGTTGAACATCCACAGGCCGCCGCGGGTATACCCCGGTGGGCTGGGGGCGAACGCGTACTCGAACGTCCGCTCCGGAGCGTCGCTCCACTCCGCGGCGGAACTCCTGACCTGCAGTCGGGGTGAGCCGATGGGTGACCAAGTGGCCTCACCGTCCAGTCCGCGGAACACCAGGCCGCTGTCATAGGGTCGCGTCGTGCTCTGCAGATAGCCCGCGTGGATGGTCCCCATCGCGCCGTTGTGAAACTCGAGCGCGGCGGTTATCACGTCTTCGAGCGGCGCTTCGATGTGCCCGACCGGTCGTCCCGTCATCGCCTGCACGGCCTTCACCTCGTCTCCCATGAGGAAGCGCATCACGTCGATGTAGTGCCCGCCCAGCATGTGCAGCACGCCGCCACCTTCAGCTTCTCTGCTGTACAGGAAACTCGACGGATCGCGAACCTCGGACCGCACCTGTCCGGTGATCATGCGTACCTCCAGATCGAGCGGCCTTCCCAGGATTCCCCGCTCGATGAGCCGCCTCAGGTCGCGGGCAACCGGGTTGAAACGGTGCGGGTAGCCGGGCAGTACCTTCACCCGGTGCGTGCGAACGGCGCGCACCAGCTCGGCGAGATCGGCGGAGGTTCTGGCGAACTGCTTCTCCATGTAGAAGTGCTTCCCCGCTTCGGCCAGCTTGATTCCCGCCCGCGGCACGTCGGCCGCCGGCAGGACCACCCAAGCGAGCTCGAAGTCTTCCTGCTTTATGAGATCGTCCACGCTCGTGTGGATACCGGCAGCCGGATAGTGCCGGCGTGCCTCCTGCAGCCGCGCCGGGTCCGCATCCTCGCAGAACGCCACGATCTCCACGCCGGCGGTGTGCTGCAGGGTGTGGAGGTACCCGGGACGCTCCGGGCCAAAGCTGCCGACGTGACCGTGGCGAAGTCCGATGATCGCGGTTCGGAGCGTCCTGTCGCCGGCCATCGGTCCTTCTCGGAGTCGCCCGTCAGCGGGCATGGCAGGGAAGCGCTAACCGCCGATTTTTGGCTCGCGCCACCGGCCCTGCCTCTGCCAGGCATCCCGGCTGACCCGGTGCAGGCGCAGGGAGCTGTCCGCGAGGGGCAGCTCGATCCGTTTTCCGCCATGGAGATGGGACTCCAGGAGGGCTACCGCGATCTCGACGCCGTGACGCGCCGACTCCACCCCGCCGCGGGGCGGCTGACCGGTGTCGAGCGCTCGCACGAGGTCGAGGATGAGGTTCGACGTGGGGCTCTGGCGCGGCCACGGCGGAAACTGCCGGGGCTGGAGGTCGCGAGGCTTGCCCGTACGCATGATCCAGTCTCGCGTGTCGTTGCAGGTTCCCACCATGCCGTTCTCGCAGTGCGCCTGATACTCGTAGCCGTTCGTATTCAGCAGATAGAGGGTGACGCCGTTCGCGAAGAAGACGACGCCGCTGCCGCCGGGGTCCTCCCGATACACGTCCCCCTCGCGCGGCACTACCGACCGCTGATCGCTGCCCTGAACCCACAGCGCCGGCGCGTCGCCGTTCAGGTACTGGGCCAAGTCTATCGTATGGCAGCCGTGGTCGAACAAGCCGGACGCGTAGGTCATCACCAGGTTCTGGAGAGCCCCCAGCTCGCCGCCCGCGATGATCTCCCGCATCTTACGGAAGCCGGGGTGGTAGCGCCGCTGCGCGCCCATGTTGAAGACGACACCGTTGCGCCGGCAGGCTCGAGCCATGGCGTTGGCCTCGCCCAGGGAGGCGGCCATGCCCTTTTCGCAGTAGATGGCCTTCACGCCGTGCTCGGCCGCGTGGATCACGATGTCGGCGTGGTGCTCGACGTGCGTGGCGACACTCACGATGTCGAGCTCTTCCCGGGCGATCATCTCCTTGTAGTCGGTGTACTGGCGGTTCTGGTCCACCGAGTACTTCGTCCCGAACGCTTCCATGAGGTCGCGACGGAAGTCCGAGCACGCCACCAGGTCCGTCCGGTCGCACGCCGTGAAACCGCCCCCGTGCGAATAGGGAGGCACGAAGCCGGGGGTCCCGGCGACTTCGTTGTCGATGAATCCACCCATTCGCCCGCAACCGATGACGGCCGCCCGGTAGGTCGTCACGGCCGGCCGGTGGGGCCGACCGGGTCGGCGCTGAGATCAGGAATCACGTCGGTATCAGAGTAACAGGGGAAGCGATCCCGCTGGCAACCGACGCGCGCGGCGGTTGCGCTCGCACGCTACCGTTGACGGCGCGCCCGTGCAAGGATTGCGCTTGATTCCGTGATACTTCATCGCAGGCTGCTGGTGGCAGCGCAGCCGGACGTGCTGGTGGTCGGCGGCGGTTGCGCCGGCACCGCGGCCGCCATCGCCGCCGCGCGGTCGGGAGCCCGCACGCTGCTGGTCGAACGCGCCGGCTACTGCGGCGGGTACGTCACCAACGTGGTCGGACCGTCGCTGGACGGCTTCGTCGATCTGCGTTCCGGCCTGCCGATCGTCGGCGGGGTCGTCCTCGACCTGGTGCGGGCGGCGGCGTGCTCGGACGCGCCGCTCGACGATCCGGGACAGGTGGCCCGGACGCGGTTCCGCTTCAATACCGAGCTCGTCCACAACCTGGCGGTCGCCGACCGGCACGCCATCCGCTTCGACCTGGAGCGCTTCAAGCTGGCGGCCGACCGGCTGCTCACGGAGGCCGGCGCGCGCGTGCTGTACCACACCGTGGTGGCCGACGTGGTCCGCGACGGACCGCGGGTCGCCGGCGTGGTGATCGCCAACAAAGCGGGGTTGCAGGTGGTGCGCCCGCGCGCGGTGGTGGACGCCTCCGGCGACGCCGACGTCGTGGCGTTCGCGGGGGCGCCATTCGATCTCGATGACTCGGCGCCGCAGCCGATGAGCCTGCACTTCCGCGTCGGCCGGCTGGCGGCCGACGCCGAGCTGCGGCGCGCGTGCGGAACGGTCCTGGCCGAGGCGCACGCGGCCGGGCGCATCGGCCTGTACGGCGGCCCGTGGATGGGCCGCGTCGAAGATGACGACATCTACTTCAATGCCACCCGCCTGGCCGGCAATCCGGTCGATCCCGACGACCTGACCGCGGCGGAGATGCAGGGCCGCCGCGACGTGCGGACGATGTTCGACCTGTTCCAGGAGCGGCTGCCCGCGTTCCGGGACGCCTACCTGGTCGGCACCGGGCCGGCCGTGGGCGTGCGCGAATCGCGCCGCATCCGTTGTGACGATCCGCTGCGCGCGGACGCGATCGCCGCCGCCGAGCCGCGCGACGACGCGGTCTGCCTGGGCGGCTGGTGGCTGGACCGCCATCCGGCCGGCTCGTCCGGCTATCACCCGCACCTTCTGGTCCGCCCCTACGACATCGGCTACGCCACGTTGGTCCCGCAGGAACTCGACAACGTCTGGGTCGCCGGCCGCTGCCACGGAGCCGAGCAGGCCGCGCTCGCCTCCAGCCGCGTCACGGTCACCTGCATGGCGATGGGCCAGGCCGCAGGCACCGCCGCGGTGCTGGCGGCGCGGACGGACGCCGCCGCGCGAGATCTGGACGTGCCCGGGCTGCAGCGCCGGCTGGTCGATGACGGCGCCGTCATCCTGGACCGCGCCGACGCGGTACGAGAGGCAGGAGACGCCATGGGCGACGTGTCCATCGACGCCAGCCACTGAGCGCGTACCGTCCCAGCGTCCATTTCAGAATCGGCTGTCGGCTTGAATCGTTCCACGATCCAGGCCGGAGTCTGAGTCGAGCGCCGCGACGCCTATCGAGCGGGATGCGGACTCGGAGCAGGGGTGACCGTTTGTTCTTCGTCGCCCGGATCAGCGCCGATGGTTATGCGCAGATCCATGCCCAGCGCCCGGGTGACTCGCATGACGGTGGCAAACGACGGGTTGCCCTCCGTAGACAGCGCCTTGTAGAGACCCTGGCGGGTCATGCCGACTCTACGGGCCAGGCTGCTCATATTGCGCGCTCGGGCGATGTCGTTGAGGGCGACACGGATAAGGCTGCCGTCGCCCGGATCTTCCTCCGCGCACGCTTCGAGATACAGGCGTGCCTCCTCCTCGTTCCGGATGTACTTTGCTGCATCCCATTGGCTGTATCTGCCACGCATGGTTTACCTCCAGTCTTGTGCCAATCGCTGTGGGGGCCATAGTGGACGCGCAACTCATAGATGCCATCGCCGGCCGCCCTGGTGTCACCGAGCTGGCCGAAGGACCGCGCGGTAATCGCGCAGTGGGAATTATATACGTGACTACACAAAGCCCGGGACCGGTGCCGACCGGCCGGTCTGATGGTCATTCCTATGGACTATCTGGCCTACTAATCTCTCGTATCTCTTGAATCAGTATGGTGATCACTTCCATAGCAGCCATTCTGGCTTCATCGCTAACATCGGGAGCCAAGTCAATTTCTTCAAGTACCGTCGATTCAATATGATCAATCAGCGTGGCGTTGGGTTGAATCTCCTCCATGATTGTCAGGATAAGCACGAGTAGCGCCGTTCCAACCGTTTCTGCAATCTCCACCGAGGATGTTCCGCCACCTTCAACCAGTTCCCATTCGCCGCATCCACTGGACTTGAATGCCTTGTCAGTCTTCTTGATCTCAACGATCTGATGGGTGTTCATGGAGGCATCTCTGGCGATTAGGTCGTCCAACTCGCCGCCCAGTCCGCTCAGGCGTTCCCAATAGCAGCGCGACCCGCCTGGAGCACGGTAGATACCGGGGTCTATATCAATCCCCACAAGGTACGCTCCGTCTCCTATTGCTGACGACGCGTGCGGAAGCGATGGGCCTGATTCCCTCGATGGAAACGCACGAACGACTGGATATGACCGCGTTTCGGCGGTCACGTTCCTGTCGGGCTGGTCAGATGTAACAGGCGACGATGTAGCGTCGAGAGACGCGCAGCCAGCAACAGCAATTGCTATGGCGAGAAACAATATGGGTTTCAGATGTCGCTTCCCGGTACCGGAGCCGGTCATTGATGGCGTGTTATCCATCGTCTGTCCTCTGTTTCTTGAAGATAACCGACGTTGCTGCCAAATACGCTCTTGAATTCGATCGGTTTCTTGACCATCCAAGCGCGAA
The DNA here is from genome assembly GCA_028818385.1 of Spirochaetaceae bacterium. Next base: position 28,533 of record JAPPNY010000071.1, on the reverse strand, counting down.
TATCATCAAGCTCATCGTCGGCGTCATTGTATGGCGCCGGCTCGCACATTCGCTGCCCGGCACGCTCGGTATCCTTCTAGCCGAGCCCAATCAGTCCGTATCAAAGTTCGTCTTCTATTCTCTTCTTGCGTTTCTCTATCCCGTCGAAAAGACCGAGATTCTCGTGAGCATCACCGAAGTCTATGTAGACATCAATCCGAGCCTGCCGCTGGGCGGTGAAGTTTGGTCGAAACGGGTCGCTTTCGACCACGGCGATCACAGGGTCAGTCTCAACCGTGATTGGCAGCGTGTCAAGAGGAACCGTTCGGTGGCACTCCGGTACCGTCCTACCGGGAGCGGTTCGGCGGTTGAGGATCGCCGGCCGGCTCGAAGTCAGCGTCGTCTCCAACCTCGGGCATCGCCAGGAGATGATCGATGAACTTCGCCGTCCGCCGTCGATCGGGTTCTGTAGAAACCGTGTCCGCGGAGGGCGAGGGATTGCGATCCGGGGCGGCGAAGAAGGGATTGGGATCGCCCGCCTGCTTCAGCGCGGCAGCCAGCCACAGGTACTTGTTCATTTCGCTCAGGCGCGAACGCCAGTTGTCGGCATAGAAGTCGACATAGCGGCGGAAGAACGCGTCCGTCTCCTTCTTGACGCCGTCCAGGTAGCCCGGGAGCAGGAACCACGGCTGGTCGGTGTACTGGTGCAGCCCGCGCCGGGAGAGTTCCTCGCGAGCCGTTCTGACCTTGCGGTACACGACCATGAAGGTGCGGCGCGGCTTGTCGGCGTGATAGCGCCCGCGATGCACGGTGAGGGCGTTGAACAGCACCGCGTCTCCCGGGGCGAACTCCATCTTCGCCGCGTTCGGCATCTCGTTGGAGCGGTTGTGGGCGCGGTCGTCATCCACGCAGATGCGGCGCTCGGCGTCCGTGTACTCGCGGCCATGCGACCCCGGCACGAGCTCGAAGTCTTCGCTGGGAACGAGCGCGATCTGAACCGACACGCCGATGCCGGTCTCCTTGTCGCGCGGATCGGGCCACTCGCCGAGGCTGTCCTTGTGCCAGAAGCCGTCCTCACTGACTCCCGTCGGGTTGAAGTACAGACTGGTCGCCGAGAACAGGAACTCCTCTCCCAGCGCCGCCTCGATGGCTTCGATCAACTTCGGCTCGGCGACGGAGTCCAGGAGGTACGCCAGATCGCCGGGCGCCTCCCGGCGGTATTCGGGATGGTTGAGGTGGCGCATGTAGGTCGACTGCGGCCCGACCGGCGGGTTGTCGGTCTGGGGAGCACGCCGCCACTGCTCCAGCACGCGATCGCAGATGGCTAGCAGTCGTGTGACGCGCTCCTGGTCGTAGGCGCCCCGGAGGATTGCGAACCCGTGTGCCCGGTAATGGCTGCTGATCTCTGCGCTCGTCATTCGACGAATAGAATCATCGCCAGCGCAAGCAAGCAACCCGGCGGGCCTCCACGGCGCAGGTCGGCGGCGGGCACTCGACACATGAGCGGGATCACATTGTATACTCTTTGCGGTACCCTCGATGATTCGATGGAGCAGGCAGAAGGATCGACAACTGCGTCTGGAGCGGGGGGTTTCCCTGGAGAGGGTAGCTGCGATGATCAGCCGAGGGGAGTTCAAGGCTCTCTTGAAACATCCGACCCGAGACAATCAGTCGATATTCATCCTCGACATTGATGAATACACGTGGGTAGTGCCGTTCGTGTTGGAGCATGACGCGACGACCCTGTTCCTGAAGACGGCCTTTCCCAGCCGCCGATTCCACGCGAGATACGGAGGATCAGATGAATCGACCGAAGCTTGACGATCTGGAGCAGCAGATCGAAGACGAAGCGCACCGGTACGTACCGATCGTCGGTGAGGAACGCACCCGCGTCGAGCGCGTCCTGGAGAAGAGCCGAAAGACCCGCAGCATCAACATTCGCATCAGCGAGCACGATCTGGAGACGGTGAAGCGGAAGGCGGAACGAGAGGGGCTGCCCTATCAGACCCTCATCTCCAGCATTCTCCACAAGTACGTCAACGATCAGTTGGTCGACGAGCGCGAGATCACCAAGACGCTCCATCTCCTCGGCAGGGGGATCGAGTAGAGCGTCAGCGCGGGATCAGGGAGACTTCTTCCGGAGCGCGCCGCACCGTGTAGGTGGCGGCGGCCGGCACGTCCGGGAAGCGGGAGACCAGGCCATCCGGCCACTCGACGCGGAGCTCGTCGACGGGAGCACCGCCGGCGTGGTCGGCGCCCAGGCCGAAGTGCGCGGAATGCTCGGAGCTGGTCAGGTACCCGGCGCCGCCGAACATGGCGCGCACCTGCTCGACGCCGCCGGCCGTGGCGACCACCCGCGCGCCGAATCCCTCCGGCGCCACGGCGGGATCGCCAGTGGTTTCCAGGAACACGCGCAGCCAGCCGCCGGCGGCCGGGCGGCCGGGGTGGATGGCGTCGTTGCGCAGCAGGGCCGGCCGGCCCTGGTTGTTGAAGATGACGATGTCCTGGTCGCCGTCGGCGTCGTAGTCCAGGTGCACCATGCCGCGGCCCTGGCCGCGGTGCGCGAAGGCGGCCGGCCCCGTGCGGTCGGCGAACAACGGCAGGTCGGGATCGAGCCGCCGCTCCATGTTCCCGAACAGCACGCTGCGCTGGTCCGCCCACTCCGGGAAGCCCTCGCCGTTCGCCTCGTTCCAGCCGCCGGTGGCGGCGATGTCCAGCCGGCCGTCCAGGTCGTGGTCGATCGCGACCGCACCCCAGCCCCAGCCGCCGCGCTTGACCTTGGCCTCGGTGGCGATCTCCGCGAACGTGCCGTCGCCCCGGTTGAGGTAGAGCTTGTTGCCGGTGCCGCCCGACTTGGGCGGCGGATGCGCGGTGTGGATGGAGGTGACGTACCAGTCCAGGGAACCGTCGCCGTCGAAGTCGCCGGCGGCGGCGCCCATGCCGTTCTCGTCCAACCCGGCGCCGGCGGCCGCGGTCCGTTCCGCGAACGTGCCGTCGCCGCGGTTCACGTAGTAGCGGCTGGTGCCGAAGTCGGCGGCCAGCAGCAGCTCCGGGAACCGGTCGCCGTTGGCGTCCGCGAAGATCGGTGTGAAGGCGCGCACGCCCTGGGCCGCGACGCCTGCCGCACGGGTCACGTCGGTGAATCGCGGCACGCCGTCTACGACGCCGTCGTTGCGGAACAGGGTGTTGCCGTCCACTTCGCCCGACCAGGCGGCCACGAACAGGTCCAGGTCGCCGTCCAGGTCGTAGTCGCCGAACGAACCGCCCATGCCCGACTCGATGCCGGCCGAGGTAACAGCGACGCCGGCCGGGCGCCCGATCTCCGTGAAGCGGACCATCCCGTCCTCACCGCTCGGGCCGTCATTGCGGTACAGCAGGTGGAAGCCCGGCCTCGGCTCGCTGGTCGGCCCCTGGCTGGCCACGAACAGGTCCGGATCGCCGTCGCCGTCGACGTCTCCGGCCGCCGCTCCCTGGCCGCGATGCACGCGCGCGACGCCGGCGGCCAGGGCCACGTCGGTGAAGGTGCCGTCCCCGTCGTTGCGGTACAGCCGGTCCGGGGCGCCGCCGCTCGTGACCATGAACAGGTCCTGGTCGCCGTCGCCGTCGAAGTCGAGCACGGCGCCGCCGCCGGACATGGCCGTGCGGCTCCAGGACAGCGGCGCGTGCGCGTGCGTCAGACCGGTCGACTCAGCGCACAGGCTCCGGTCTCTCGGACAGGTCGCGAACGGAGGCGGGTCGCCGGCGACGGACGTGGTGACCAGCAGCAGCGCCAGCGCCGCAACGGTCACGCGCCGACTCACTCTTCGAGTGAGGTTCGCTCCGCTCACCGCTGGAGGCGGATGCGCGGGTCCAGCACGGCCAGCAGCAGGTCGGAGATCAGGGTGCCCACCACCGTCAGGGCGGCCAGGATCATCACCACCGCGCCGGCCAGGAACATGTCCTGCTTGAGCAGCCCTTCCAGCATCAGCGGTCCGATCGTGGGTATGCCCACTACCTGAGCCACCAGGACCTCGCCCGAGAAGACCGCCGGCAGGCGCCAGCTTATGCTTGCCACCCAGGGGTTGGCGGCCATGCGGATCGGATACTTGATCAACAGGCGCGTCTCGGGCACCCCCTTGGCGCGGGCCGTGGTCACGAACGGCATGCGAAGCTGGTCCAGCACGTTGGCGCGGATCACGCGGATCTCGCTTCCCAGCGCCTCCCAGCCCAACACCACCAGCGGTACCCAGATGTGCGCCAGGAAGTCCAGGAACTTGGCGAAGCTGAACGGCTGATCGATGTACTCCAGCGAGAACAGCCCGCCGGGCACGAAGCCGAACCAGCGGAACGCCAGGAAGATCAGGACGAGCGCGAACAGGAAGTTGGGCACCGCCATCATGAAGAAGGCGACGAAGCTGAACAGGTTGTCGAACAGTGAGTACTGCCGGATCGCCGCCCCCACGCCCACCGGCCAGGAGACGCTCGACGCCAGCAGGATGGTCACCACCGAGATCAGCGCGGTGAGGGCGATGCGACCGTCTATCAGTTGGCGCACCGGCTTGCGGTAGGTGAGCGAGAAGCCGAAGTCGCCGCGCACGAAGCGGCTGATCCAGCGGCCGTAGCGCACCGGCAGCGGCTCCCCGTAACCATAGGAGACGCGCAGGTTCTCGGTCATCGCCCTGATCTCGTCGGCGGACAGTTCCTCTCCGGCCGCCTGCATGCGGCCGACGATGGTGGTGGCGATGTCGCCGGGCGGCAGCTCGATGATGATGAACGACACGATCGACACCAGCCACAAGGTCGGGATCATGATCAGCAGGCGCCGGGCGATGAAGGCGAGCATGTCGGCGCCTGCTACCGATAGGGGTCCGCGGCATCGCGCAGTCCGTCGCCCAGGAACTGGAACGCCACCACGATCGCGATCACCAGCAGCACCGGCAGCAGCAGCCACGGACGGGTGCCGACCGACTGTACGTTCTGCGCCCCCTGCAGCAGCACCCCCCAACTGATCGCAGGCTCGCGCAGGCCCAGGCCCAGAAAGCTGAGCGCCGTCTCCCCCAGGATCATGCCGGGGATACGGTTCGAGCCCTCCACGATCAGGTGGCTGTAGAACGACGGCAGCATGTGCCGGAACAGCAGCCGGCGCGTCGGTGCGCCGTCCAGCTTGGCGGCCAGGGTGAACTCCTCCTCGCGCAGCGCCAGGAAGCGGCTGCGGACCAGGCGCGCCAGACCGGTCCAGCCGATGATGGAGATGATCAGCGTGATCGCGAAGTAGACCTGGATGATGGTCCAGTGCAGCGGCAGGGTGGCCGACAGCGCCATCCACAGCGGGATCGTGGGAAAGGCTATCAGCACCTCGATGATGCGCTGGATCACCGTGTCGACGGTCCCGCCGAAGTAGCCGGAGATACCGCCGATGACGATGCCCAGCAGCCAAGTGATGATCAGCGCCAGGATGCCGATCGACAGCGACAGCGTGGCGCCGTGCACCATGCGCGAGTACAGGCAGCGGCCGGAGCCGTCGGTGCCCAGCGGGAACCAGCGCGTCTCGTCGCTCCCGGTGCCGAGCAGGTGGATGTCGGTCTCGATGAGGAACAGCAACCGGTACGGATCGCCCTGCGCGAACAGCCGGAGCGGCGCCTCGCTTTCCGGAACCGGGAAGAAGTCGCGCTCGAAGGTCGTGAAGTTGAGCTTGCTGGTCACCCGGTAGACGACAGGCCGGAACCGTCCCTCGGTGTCGAACAGCCGGAAGGCCCCCAGCTTGCCGCCCAGCTCGGGCGGCAGGTATTGCATGTCGGGACGGCGATCGACCGGGTCGTTCAGTGCGAAGAAGCCGGCGAAGATGGCGACGAAGTAAAACCAGCCGATGACCAGCATCCCCCAGACCGCCCACCGGTGGCTGCGGAACTTCAGCCACATCAGCCGCCACTGGGTGGCGGTGTAGTAGTCCTGTTCCCGCCGGCGGGCGCCCTCTACCGGGCGATCCTCAGCCATGGGACGGTCGATCCGGGCCGCCGAGCCGTCGCCTTGAAAGCTGCAGAGACGAGAAGAGCCCCCCCCGGGGGGGGGGGTGGGCGGGGGGCCGGGAACCGCGGGGGCGAATAGAAACACAAAACCCCCCCCCGGGGGGGGCCCGGGGCCCGGGGCGGGGGGGGGGGGGGGGGGCCTCACCGGGGCTATCCTCTCCCTTGGGCGGGTCTAGCGGGGCCGCCGCGCCGTCGCTTTTAAAGCTCCATACCCAACACCCCCCGCCGGGGGGGGGGGTCTTCTCCGGGTCGCGTCAAGCGGCGTCCTCTATTCGAACCACATGCCCAGCCACGGGCGGTCGCCGGTCGCCGGATTGATGCCGTGTGCGCCGGGCTGCAGGATCCACAGCTCGGGCGGCCACGCGTGGTGGCCGACCACCCAGAGGTCGTAGGCGGCATTCTCCTGCCACGCCCGGTACAGCGCCGCCAGCTCTTCGCCGGTGGCGTTCTTGAGGCCTTGCCAGATACCGTAGTTCTCCTTGATGCGGTCGGGCGGCTCCTCGCCCTTGGCGCCGTCGGAGGCCAGCCAGTCGTGCCAGCCGATCGCCCAGGTCGGCTGCTGTCCGGGGAACGAGCCCCCTTCGTGGGTCGGCGCCGCGCATTGCATCGACTCCGGCCAACGGTGGATCTGCACGTCGCACGACTGCGCCACCCAGATCTCCCAGGCGCCCTCCTTCTGGATCTGCGGCGCGCCGCCCCAGTCGACGGTGCGCACGTTGCCCTTCAGTCCGATCAGGTGCAGCTCCTCCAGGATGATGTTGGCTGCGGGGATCCACTCGGTCTCCAGCGATGGACCGTGATGGCGAAGGTGATCGCGTTTCCGTCCGGACCGACGCGGAAGCCGTCGGCATCGCGATTGGCAAGACCCAGCTCGTCCAGCAGGGCGTTGGCCTTGTCCAGGTCGCGGTTGAGCCAGTCGTGCTGGTGGATCGCCGCCGTGTACCAGCGATGTTCCGGATTGAGGATGCCGCCGCCGGTGGCCAACGGCACCGCCTGCCCCTGGTAGACGATGTCGCCGATCTTCTGGCGCGGCACGAAGTACGACCAGGCCAGCCGGAAGCGGCGGTCGCGGAACAGGGTGCGCTTGAATTCGTCCTCGGCGCTCATGTTGAAGGCGGTGATGCCGGAGGACAGGCCGTCGTTGCGGAGGATCTTGATGACGTGCATCTGGATCCTGCCGCGGTCCGCCTCCACCTTGGCCAGCTCGATCGCGTCGAGCGGCAGGCGCGTCATCGTGACCTCGCCGGCCAGGGCGCGCAGCTTCTGCGCCTCGGAATCCGGGACCAGCAGGCTGCGGCGGCCGCGCGTGTAGGGGAGCTGCTTGTTCTCCGCGTCGACCACGAAGAAGTACGGGTTCGGGGTCCAGGTGGTCGGGTTGGCCGGTACGCCGTTCTCGACCACGAAGGGCATCAGCACCGGGATGTCCGGGTTGATCGAGCCGTAGTGGTCCTTGCGGTCGCCCAGCAGGTGCAGCCAACTCTCCACGCCGGCGGCGGAAACCTTGGCGGCCAACTCGCTGGCGTCGGCATGCGCCTCGTGGAACTGCCCGAGGTAATGCTTGGGATAGCCGCCGATCCAGCGCTCGGACGACTGGCCGAGCAGGTCGCCGTCGTAGCTTCGGTTGCCCTCCGGCAGGGTAATGCGAAAGGTATAGTCGTCCGGGTACTCGATCTGCATGCCGTCGACGATGCCGTTCAACCGTGACCAGCCGGTGGCGGCGAAATACTCGGGCCGCTGCTGGATGTCCTCCAGGAAGAACTGCATGTCCTCCGTGTCGTAGGGAACGCCGTCGGACCACTTCAGGCCTTCGCGCATGTAGAAGGTCCAGACCGTGTTGTCGGCGTTGGCCTCCCAGCCCTTGAAGCTCCACGGAGAGATGTTGCCCTCCTGGTCCTCGCGCCCTGCGCGCGCCTCGCCGGTGAGGCCCTGCGTCTCCTCGACCGATCCGGCGACCACGTCCACCCAGCGGTCGGAGTACCGGCCGGTCTCGTAGGTGTTGAACTCGTCGTCCGGGCTGATGCGGCGCGGTTCGAGCGGCAGCCGTTCGGCGACCGGCGGCAGCTCGCCGCGAGCCACCATCTCCGCGAACCACGGGGCTTCCTGGTATTGCTGGCCGATGGCGATGCCGCAGGCGACGGTCAGGAGTCCGGCCGCCAGCAGTGCTGTGACGTTTCTCAAGGCTCCACTCCTCCTTCTGGTTGGCGTGGGGTATGAACAGTCATTCAATCACCGGCGAGTCGCTTCCGCAACCTGTCGCGGGCAAATGGTGACCATGCGCGACTGGTTCAGGAAGCCCGGGCCGGTGACGTACTGGACGGCGCCTTCGTGGATCCGATAGGCGCCGGCGACGTGGATGTGCCCGCACAGCACGGCGACCAGGTTGGGCGCGGCCAGCAGCCGGGCGATGAAATCGTCCGTGGCGGACTCGGATTCCGGGTCCCCGCACAGGGGGATGGGCTGGCCGCTCGATGGCGGCGGCGCGCGATGCGCGGCGGTATCGCCGGGCAGACGGAACGGCATGTGGGTCAGCAGGACCACGGGCAGGCCGCCGGCGAGGGCGCGGTCGAAGAAGGCGAGTTGTTCCGCGTCCACCTGGCGCGTGCTGTTGTCGATCGCGACGAAGCGCACGCCGCCCAGATCGAGCGAGCCCGCGTGCGGGGGCCGGCCGCGATAGAGCGGCAGCAGCGACCGTTCGCGCCACTCCGTGCGCAGGTCGCCGTCGCTCCCCGGCAGCCCGGCGTAGCGCCAGTCGTGGTTGCCGGCCGTGAAGATGCTGTCGCAGCCGGTCGCGACGACCAACCGCTCGACGGCGGCGACCGCGGTGGGCGACGGATAGTTCACGTGATCGCCGGTCAGCGCGATCAGGTCGGGAGCCTCGGCGCGCGCGCGCTCCATCTGCGCCGCGAACGTCTGCAGCGTGGGGAAGTCGGCGAACAGCCCGTCGATCCGCGCCCCGTAGTGGACGTAGGGCTGATCGACCGCCTCGTGGGGGACGCTGATGTGGGAGTCGGTCACGTGCAGGACGCGCAGCGACCGCTCGATGCCGGCGACTTCGATCGTCGCCGTGTCGTCGGTCCAGGAGTGGATGCAGCGTGTCACGGCATCGAACCTTGAAGACTTGTGTGAATCGGGATCATTGGCATATTATGCCATACGGAGGCCTGCGGATCATGCCAACGCGCAACGTCGTGCTGACGGACCACCAAGCCCGCCTCGTTGAGCGATTGGTCGACTCAGGACGCTACCAGAACGCCAGCGAGGTGCTGCGTGAGGGCATCAGGCTTGTCGAACAACGGGAAGCCGAGCACGCAGGACGTCTTCGCGCGCTGCGCGAGGCCGCTGCCGCCGGCATCGCCGATATCGATGCCGGGGACTATCGGACCTTCGAGGCGCTTGAACCGCTTCGTGAGCACCTGGACCTCCTGTCCAGGGAAGCGATTGCAGGCCGCGATCCTGACCGCGGGGACGGGTGACCGAAGCTCCGCGTGCTCCACGATCGCATGGACCTCCCATCTGCCGCAGTCGAGTGAGCGGAGCGAACCTCATTCGAAGAGTGAGGATCCTGACCTTGGGTCAGGAGTGTGTCAGGCGACGCCGTTCAGAGCGAACTCGATGACCCGGTAGTTCATGAGCGGCTCCGATTCGGCGAGCTCCTGGTAGCGGTGGTTGAGCGGGCGGCTGAGGATGAACGGCACCTCCCGCTCCGCGATGCCGCCGTGGGTGCGCAGGCGCGCGCCGTGCAGGTCGCCGAGGTCGTGGTCCGCGCGTCCCATGCCGATGCAGTGCGTCTTGGTCGAGATCGCGACCGCGTCACCCTCGACGTCCAACGGCAGCTCGAACTGGGCGGCGGCCTCCTCGCGGCCCAGCACCAGTTCGATCCCGCCGATCGAGCGCATGAAGTCGATCGCGTCGCGCACCGGCGCGTCGTAGCAGTACACCCGCACGAAGCTGCCCAGCGAGCCGTGGTGGGCGACGAACGCGTCCGTGATCGGGCAGATCACGCGGGCCGCTCCCGCGCCGAAGCGCTGGTCCAGCAGGTCCTGCAGGTAGATGATGCGGTAGCTGCCGTCGGGCGCGCACTTGTCCCGCATGCCGTGGTCGGCGGTCACGGCGACGGTCGCGCCGAGCTCCTCCAGGCGCGCCAGGCGCCGGTCCAGGGCACGATAGAACTCGAGCGCTTGCGGATGATCCGGCGCGAAGGTGTGCTGCACGTAGTCGGTGAGCGTCAGGTAGAGCAGCCGCGGAGGATCGTCCTGCTCCAGGAACCTGATGCCGGCGTCCAGCACGAACAGCGACAGCTCGGGCGAGTACATGTCCGGCAGCGGCTGCCCGACGAAGCCGAGCGCATCGTCGATGCCGTGCTCGGCCGCCGTGCATCGGTCGGCGTGCTGGGAGGAGAAGCAGACGTTGCCGGCGCCCACGGCCAGGCCCCGTCCGAGCTGCCTGCGCAGCTTGTCCTTGGCGGTGACGACCGCGGTCCGAACCCCGGCCTTCGACATCACGTCGAAGATCGTCCGCGAGCGCAGCAGATCGGGCCCCGTCATCTCCACCGCCCGGCCGGTCTGCCGGTCCAGGAAGAAGTTGCCGGAGATGCCGTGCACGGCGGGAGGGGCACCGGTGGCGATGGACATGTTGTTTGGCCCGGTGAAGCTGGGAACCACGCTGTGCGCCGTGGCGCTGAATCCCTGCCGCATGAACCGCTCGATCGTCGGGATCAGGCCGGCTGCTGCCGCGGCCGTCAGATACTCCGGGTCTCCGCCGTCCACGCATACCACGGCGACCGGAGCGGCCGGCAGGCGATAGGCAACGCCGTTGAGCTCGACCGATGCCTCAATCCCTGGAGGCACAACCGCTCCGCCGTCCAGCGTCGCACGGGGCTCGGCAGGCGTCGGTGCGGACGCTCGGTAGAGCGGGACCATGGGGAGGTCCGTCTTCGTGAAGTCGTCACCCTTCGCCAGCAGCCGCTCGCCCCGAACGCGAGCGAGTGCGTAGGAGAAACAGTCGCCGTAATCGAGCCCCGCCGGATGTCGACCGCGCCCGAAGTCACGAAACGCGCGCCGTGCGGCATTGGCCTGCTGCCTGTCGACCGCAACGATCTCGATACGGGCGGTCTCGAGAAGCTGATCCAGATCCTGGATCCCGACGGCGCCGTAGCGAGACTCCATCACCATCGACGCCTCCACGAGCGTCGCCGCCGAAGCGCAGCGAGATGGCGCCGACGCGATGGCTTCTGCGCAGGCTTCCCGTTCCGGCTCGTCCTGCAGGATGGCGAGGAGCGCCGACGTGTCGACGACCATTATCGCGGCGCGGGCAGGCCGGTCTCGTCGTAGCCGAGGATTTCGTCAGGGGAACGCCTGTCCAGGAGCGGCTGTCGCGCGCAGTGCAGGCCGATGGCATTCAGCTCGGCGGCAAGAGACCGCCCGGACCGCTCCCTTCGCAGTCGCTCCAGACGGTCGCGGAGCGCCTCGCGGACGGCGGTGGTCTTGGTCTCACCGGTCATTTCGGCCAACTCGGTCGCCAGTCGCTCGGTCTCGGCGTGTCTGATGTTGAGGGCCATCTGTTACTCCTGTAGCTTGCCGTCTACATAGTAACACAGGGCGGAATTGTTATACTGTCTGCAATCGGAGGAGCGCATGTACGAGTTCAAGGGCACACGGAAGTCGGCCCATCTGTACGAGACGGCGGTGAAGCTGGTGCCCGGCGGCACTCATCTGTATGGCAAGCGGAGCGAGTTTCACGCATCCGGCTTCTGGCCGGCCTATGTGACTCGGGCGGAAGGAGGGCACTTCTGGGACGTCGATGGCAACGAGTTCATCGATTACAACCTGGGTGCGGGGCCGGTGATGCTGGGTCACGCCTTCCCGCCGGTCATCGAAGCCGTGCAGCGCCAGCTTCCGCTCGGGCAGCTCTATGCGACCAGCTCTCCCCTGGAGCTGGATCTCGCGCGGCTGGTCATCGAGCTGGTTCCCTGTGCGGAGATGGTCCGATTTGCCCGCACCGGGGGCGAGGCATGCGCCGTTGCCGTCCGCATCGCCCGCAGCTACAGCCGCAAGGACAAGGTGCTCTTCTGCGGATACCACGGATGGCACGACTGGTACATCTCCGCCAACCTGTCCGACGGCGACACCCTGAACGAACACCTGCGCCCGGACATCGATCCACTCGGGGTGCCGGCGGCGCTCGCCGGTACCTCCATCCCCTTCGAGTACAACGACATCGATTCGCTGAAGGCGGCGTTGGACGCCAATCGCGGTGAGGTGGCGTGCATCATCCTGGAGCCGGCACGCACGTACCAGCCCGAGAACGACTACCTGCACAAGGTCAGGGACATCGCCGACGAGTACGGCGTGGTGCTGATCTTCGACGAGACCGTGACCGGGTTTCGGTATAGCCGCGGCGGCGCGCAGGAGTACTTCGGCGTCACGCCGGATCTGGGCGTGTTCGGCAAGGCGATGGGCAACGGGTTCCCGCTGACATGCGTGGCCGGCCGTGGCGACGTGATGATGGCCTGCAAGGACAGCTTCATCAGCAGTTGCTTCTGGGGGGAGACCACGAGCCTCGCGGCCGGCGTCGCCGCGCTGACGTTCATTCGGGACAATCCCGTGAACGAGCACCTCTGGTCGATCGGGCAGGGGATCGTCGACGGCGTGGGAGCGGCAGCTCGGGATCTCGGCATACCGATCAGGTTCCCGGGCAAGCCGTGCGACGCGTTCGTCCGGTTCGACATCGACGATCCGGTGTTCGCGAAGGGCATCTCGACGCTGTTGGAGCAGGAGTTGCTGCGGCGCGGCGTCTGTGCCGACGGCATGTTCTACATATGCTACTCGCACACGATGGAAGACGTTGAGCATACGGTGCAGGCGGGAACGGAAGCGCTGCAGGTGGTGAAACGGGCGATCGACGACGGGGATGCTTCCCGTTATCTGCAGTCGGCGGAGAGCGAGACGGGCTTCAAGCGAATGGTCTGAGGCGGGGCCGCGCTCCGGCGGGGTGGACATCGCTCCCCGGTGCGGCTTCCATGGAGCCATGGAGATGACTGACCGGCGACGGCTCGGGGCGTACGACGCGGCCGTGAGCGACATCCGGCACGTCCGCATCTTCCACGACCCGAACCGCTACGCGGGTCATGTCAACCGCGGCGGGATCTGGAACTTCGGCGACGGCGAGCTGGCCGTCGCGCACCGGGTGAAGGCGGCCGACTACCGGAACGCGGACTGGCTTGCGGCCGGCGCGCACGACTTCTCCCATCTGCCCGCCGGGGCCACGTCGGGCATTCTGCTCAACCGGTCACTCGACGGTGGCCGGACGTGGCCGGAGAGCGAGAAGGCGTGGATCTGGAACAACGAGCGGTCGACGGACGAGCTCCTGGAGTGGCTGCGCCCCCGCGAGCCGGAACAGCGCGAGCGGATCGACCTGTCCGACGGCGATGCGATCATGCACTTCTCACCCGCCGGCGAGCACCTGCGCTGGCCGTTGGGCGGGGCCCTGCGGCCGCACCTGGCGCCCGAGGGCAACTTCCATCTCGGCAAGAGACCCCCGATGACCATGCCCACCCTCTGCCTGCGCAGCAGCGACCGGGGACGCACGTGGGAGCGGCATCCGACCCTCATCGAGGGGCCGTCGATCTCGCCCGATACCGGCTTGCTGGTCGCCAACCTCGGCCACGTCGCGTTCGACAACGGGGTCATCGGCATCGTCGGAACGACCAACCACCGCAACATCTCCTGCTTCTACGTCAGCTATGACAACGGCATCTCGTGGGAGTACGTGAGCGTGGTGGCGCGGGGCATGGCCGGGGACCCCGATGCCGGCTACACCTACATGGGCGTCCACCGGCTGCCCGACGGACGCCTGATGACCTGCATGCACCGCATGTCCGAGAACTGGCCGTGCGTGGCCTTCTCGGCCGACGACGGGATGAGCTGGTCGGAGCCGCGCTACGTCGTGAGCCCCGCCACGCATTGCCCCTTGGACACTGACGATCCGCCACAGGCGCCGCTGGATCGAGGCGGCCCCCGGTATCGCTCGCCGTGCGCGCTCGTTACCCGCGGCGGGCGGATCGTCGTCGTGTTCGCCAGGCGATCGGTGGGCGGCCCGCGCGGCATCCTGGGCGTGGCGAGCGACGATCTGGGCGAGACGTGGAGCCGCGAGTTCGTGCTCCGCGGCGACTCCTACACCTGGGACTGCGGCTACCCGGTCATGACCGAGCTGAACGACGGGCGGCTGTTCACGGCCTACTACATCACGGCGCACGACGGCGGCGAGCCGGTGCCGGAATACGCCGTCGTCCGGCAGGTGGACGGCACGTTCTTCAGGCTCGACTGACCGGGCCGGGCGTCAGCTCCCGAATCACCTCGTCCGTGGAGCGGACGCGGCCCCACACCTGATCGAAGAAGCGCAGCACCACCAAGTGAGCCTCGCGGCTCGCGGGGGCGGCGCTGGCGTCCCGGGTCAGCGTCACGGCGTATCCCCAGTGGGCCGCCTCGTTGCCGATTCTGAGCAGGCTGTCGTACGTGCGCTGGCCGCAGAGGATCAGGTCCCGCACGCGCATCGTGTGGAGGAGACCGGCAAGGCCGGTGGTGGCGAAGGCGCCCCCCGCCGCCGGCTGCAGCACGGTCTCCCCGGTGGCCGGGGCAAGACCGGCAAGCACCGGTCCGGCACCCGCCTGCCCGCCGGTTTCCGGATCGCGGCTGTGGACGTGGAACACGGGAAGGCCGGCGGTGCGGGCCGCCGCGAGCAGGCGGCGGCAGTTTCCCAGAACGGAGGCAAGCGGCTCGCACTCCCAGGGCTCCGGCGGCCCCTGCATGTCCACGACCAGCAGGCAGGTCGCATCGGGCGCGGGCCGGTGGTCCCACACCTCGTGCTTGTTGCCGGTGATTTCGGCCAGGCTGACGGCCCGGGTCAGATCGGTCGCCGGCGCTGGGGCAGGAGTGTCCGTCGCCGGATGTCCGTTCAGCCCGCGGATCACGTCGTCAGACGACCACACTCTGCCCACGAACTCCTGGAACAGCCTGAGAAAGGCGAGGTGTCCCGGCCGGTCACCGGGAGCCGCGCTGGCGTCGTCGGCCATGGTCACGACGTAGCCCCAGCCGGCCGCCTCGATGGCCGTGCCGCCGGCGCATCCGTAGCTGATCTGGCCGCATACCACCAGGTCCCGGATGTCCATGTTATGCAAGATGCCCGCCAGGCCGGTGGTGGCGAATGCCCCGGCCGACGTCTTCTGCTGGACGATCTCGCCGTGCCGGGGCTCCAGCCCCGGCAGCACCGGGTGGTCGGTGATGTGACGCAGGCTCCTTCTGCCTCTGCTGCGAGCCAGCGCCGTCCAGCGCTTCTTCTCGCGTGACAGCTCGCGGGAGTCGGCGGTCCAGCAGCCCAGCACCACGTGGATGACCGGGATCGAGCGGTCGCGGCACGCCGCAAGCAGCCGCCGGCAGTTCGCCGCGGTGCTCTGCAGCGGCTCCTGCCGCCACTCCTCCGGTCTGCCCTGCATGTCGACGATGACGAGCGCGGTCCTGTCGGGGTCGAGCGGATCGGTGTACCGCGACGGAGCGCTGCCTTTGATGCTCCCCAGCGTGACGGCCGCGGTGAGGTCGGCCCGGCCGTTCGCCATGGTGCGGGGCGCGGTCGGGGGCCGATCCTGGCCCGGTCGATGCCAACGATGCCCAGCGCGTGCGCGGGCGAGTCCGGCAGCAGCGAGTAGTCGCAGCGCAGCGCGTCGGCGAAGAGCGGGTCGTCGGTCACCGAGTGCCGGTCGAAGCCGCGGCGTTGCCACTCCGCCAGCGTCAGGTGCTCTGCGGCGGTGCGGCCGTCCGCCAGCTCGTCGTGAATGGCCCGGCGGCCGCCCGCGACGCAGTACAGGTTCTGGTCGGAATCGGCGATAGGGTCGTCGGCCCGGACCCCGAGCACCAGGAGCAGGGGAGCTTCCGAGGCGGAGAAGACGATGTTGCCGCGGAAGCGGTTGCCGCGCTCGTCCTGGGCCAGCCCCCAGGTCTGGCCGATGAAGTTGTGGCGGATGACGTGCCCGGACCGTTCGACGTTTCTGGCGACGTAGGTGCGCGTGACGTCCAGCGTGTCCGCCCACGAGTTGATCGCTCCGGTGTCGAATATCTCCCGGCAGGCACGGCGGATGTCGTTGTACTCCAGCACGTTGCGCCCGTACCCGTTGCTGCCCAGGTTGATCGCGTGGTGCGGGACGTCGTGGATGGCGTTGTGCTGCACGGTGGTGCCGTCGCTCAGCCCCAGGAACACGCCGGCCACGAACTTGTTGATCGCGCCGCAGTGGTGGATGTCGTTGTCCGCCACCCGGTTGTCCACGGGGTGACGGTCCGCCGTGCCGATCAGCGTGATGCCGTTGGCGCCGCAGTCGGCCACCTCGTTGCCGCGGATCTCGTTCCGGGAGTTGTATCCCTCCAGGTAGACGGCGTTGCCGCCGACCGTGTGGATGCGGTTGCCCTCGACCGTGACGTGGTGGGTGTCCCGCAGGTGGACGGCTTCACCGGCGTAGGTCCAGGCGGGCGTCGGCACCTGCGCGCCGTAACCGTCGAGCCCCGTGCGGTGCATGTTGTCGCCACTCGTCGTCTCCGTGAGGGTCAGGCCGCACAGGTTGATATGGGACGCGTTCTGCAGGTCGAGGAGGCGATCGAGCACCGGCAGCACCACCTCGCTGTCCGGGGTCAGAGGCTCGGGCGGCCAGAAGTAGACGTGGCGCCGCTCCAGGTCCAGGCACCACTCGCCCGGCTGGTCCAGCTCCTCCAGCGCGTTCTCGACGAAGAACCGGTTGCCGGGGCTGAGCGGCATCGACCAGTACCACGGTGGCCGCGTGCGCACGTCCCAGACGTCGTGGGCCAGCCGGATCGTGCAGCTCGCTTCGTCGATCGAGGCCAGCGGGACGATGCAGTTGCACCACCCCTTGTACGGGTAGACGTTGACCTCGACCTGGCGGGGATTCGCCCAGCGGCGCCGGAAGGTTCCCGGCCGGTAGACGAAAGCGTTGTGGCTGTCCTCCTCGGCCGGCCGCTCGACGAACGCCCAGCCGCCGTGGATGGGGTTGTCGGGCTCGAACTTCGGCCACCGGGCGCGCCGCTGCCGAGCGCCGTCGAGCACGAGCTGGCGGAAGCGCGCCAGCTCTCCGCGCACGCCGTCCGGCAGCTCGCAGCGCAGGATCTGCCGGGCGAACGGCTGCCAGCCGGTGAGCCGCACGCCTCCGCTGAGGATCGGCTCCTCGCCGGCGTAGGCCGCGTAGGTTACCGGGCACCCGGCGCTGCCGGAGTCCGTGGGGCCGAGCGCCAGCGGCTCGGGCAGGTAGTACCTGCCTCCCCGGACCTCGACGCGGATCTCCCCTTCGGGGGTGGCGGCCCGGCTGCGGATCCGCGCCGTGAGCTCTCGCACGGCATCGCGGGCTCTCGCCAGCGTCCCGAAGGGGCCGTCCGTGCCGTCCACGACCGGCTGCGGGTGCCGGCCCGACCACGCATCGCTGCCGGTCGTGGCCACGTAGAAGCGAGCCTGCAACGACTCGGTCATCGGTCTTCCCCCGGTCATCTACCATAGCAGCATGGGGCTCGGGCGATCCGTGGCCGTCGCCGTGCTGCTGCTGGCCGCCCGCGCAGCCGCGGGCGGCGGCTTCCTGGAAGGCGCCCCGGTCGAGCGGCGTATCGAGCTCTCCGGGGGTCGTGGCGATCGACATCGACGCCGCCCACTTCACGGTCGAGGTGCTCGGCGTTCCCGAGCTGGACACGGTCACCGTGGTCAGCCGCATGTCCACCCGCTTCCACCGGTTCCATGACGGACACGTCGCCGTCGAGCGGAGCGACGGCGGGGCCTCGATCTCGGTCCGTTACAACGGCCGTCCGCTGTCAAAGGCCGCCGTGACGTGGGGACCGCTGCTGGTCTTGCAGGTGCCCGAACGGACCGCGCTGGCGGTCACCACCACGGCCGGCGACGTGCGGATCCACGACGTGGCGGCGTCAAACGTGACGATCACCACGACTGCGGGCGATCTCTATCTCAGCGACGTCACCGCCGCGGTCGCGATCTCGGCGCGGGCGGGCTTTATCGTGCTGGAGCGCGTCCACGGCCCGAAAAGCATCACCGCGGACTCCGGCTCGATCGAAGTGTCCGACTCACGCGGGCCGCTCTTCACCGACATCGGCGGCGAGCAGCGCCTGCGCCGCATCGACGGCGACATCAGCGTCGCGTCCACCGACCGGCTCACGCTGACCAACCACCGCGGCTCGCTTGCCATCCGCAAAGGCGCGATGCCGAGCCGGACGGGCGATCGAGCGTCCGAGTAAAGTGCCGGACACCCCGCAGAAACGGGACTCGTCCGTTCATACGACCTTCTTCTCGTAACCCGCCATGGTTCGGTT
The DNA here is from genome assembly GCA_028818385.1 of Spirochaetaceae bacterium. Next base: position 10,184 of record JAPPNY010000071.1, on the reverse strand, counting down.
CCGCCGTGCCTGCGCAAGGTCGTAGCTCGCCTGCATCCGCATCCAGTGCTCGGCAGTTCCCCAGCCAAGGCTCTCCAGCGCAAGAGCCATGTATGCGGACACTCCCGCCCGCCCATTCAGTAGGCGCGACAGAGTTCCACGCTCGCAGCCCAAACGGGCTGCTGTTTCGGTTACGCTCCACCCGGTCTCTTCCATGCTTTCCCGGATCAGTTCTCCCAAGTGCGGCGGGTTCAACATGGGGCCTGCTCGTTCGCTGTCGCTGTCATTCATGGTCAGTTCCTTGTCGTCAGTGATAGTCAACCAGGTCCACGTCCACCGCTTCGCCGTCCTCGAAACGGAACACCACGCGCCAGTTGCCGGAGACGCGCACGCTCCACTCTCCGGCTCGATCACCTTTCAAAGGGTGCAGTCGGAAGCCTGGAGCGTCAGCGCTACCCGGACGAGTCGCCTCTTGCAGTCGAAACAGGATACGCCGAAGCCGTGACACCAAGTTGGCAGGCAGTCGGGCTGGGTCGTCCTTCTCGTGGAGCGCCCGCAGCCCCTTGTGCCTGATCTTCATGAACTCCTCGTGACTGTAGCGCGGAGCGCTACGCGCTGCAATCCGGACGGCCACTCCGCTGCCACGAAGACCGGCGCCGGAAAGCCGTTTTCCCGCATCGCGCGCAGAATCTTCGGAATCCGCGTAGACCGACCCTTCGGCCAAGTAGAACTCCTTCAGGAACTCCCGACGCGGCGGTTCCGATAGCGGCGGCTGATGGCGCGCCGCATCGACGGCGCCGTCAACGTCGCGTCCACCGACGGCCTCACGCTGACCCATCCCACCGGCACGCTCACGGTGCGCGCCCCCACCGGTGCCAACGAGGATGACTGAGCCCGTTCGGCGCGCTGTCAGGGGAGGCCTCCGCCTGGGCTCGGTACGAGCTGACCTACATGAAGAAACGAAACTGATAGGGAGTTGTGCCCAGGATCGGAATCCTCTTGACGACCCTCGCGAGTACCTTGGCGTAAGACAGTGTCACCGGTAACGGGTCATATAGTGAGTCGTTATTCCAGTTCATCTTGGTCAATCCGAGTATGGCGCGTGCAGTGTCGTCCCAGGGTCCGTGGCCGGCATGGCAGGTCCTAGCCCAACGAGGGTCCCACGTGGAACAGGGAACTTGGCGGGCAGTCCCTTTCCGCCACGCGAGCCCGGATCAATTCTCACGCCTCTCCAGTCGACGTGCTCGACAACCTGAACAAGATCGACGGCTTCACACAGGTGCAAGGCTTCCATGCAGCCGGCTACCTCTTCCGCCTTGAACTCAGTGGTCTTGTGGACCATCACACGACGTGGTGACCGACCGGCGTGACGTCGTCGATACAGATCCATAGAACGTGTCATGACCCGAAACATCTCGTTTCTCGAAAGGAAGGGATTGTCGCGATGGACTTCGACCTCCTGGGCGTCGTAGGCAATAAATTCGAGGCCAGAGCCGTCCGAGTCCAACACTTGGCTGCAGCACGTTACGAAGCGCGGTCGATCTGAATTGACCGGGCGAACCGCATAGGAGATTCCGATGTAGGCGGTATCCGGTTCGGAGTCAGCTATCTTCCACGGAACGCCTCCAGCTTTCACATAGAGCGCCAGCCCGATGCGCCACATAACGCTAGCCCTGCAGTGATAGCTGATAGCCCGGTCTTCGCGGACTAGCTGAATGGGCAGGCCCCGGGCGGCCGTATAGGCTTTCAAGTGATCGTGCAGATCGAAGTCGTCGCGGGGCGGACCTTCGAAGCCTCGCTCCCAGCGAGCAGGAATATAGATGAATACGATGTCGAAGTCAGTACGACGTGCTTCAAGGGATTGGATGGCTCTAATCAAGTGCTCTGCAAGAGTCACATGTGGCTGAGCAGACTCTTGTAGTTCCGAATCAAGCTGGGGGAGGACGTTGACATGGCATGCCCCGCCAGCCCCGCTCATGCGCAGATTGAACGCTCTTTGGAAGCCCGGCCATACAGGAACATAGTCTTTGCGATCTTGCGGCTCAAGAGTCTTGTTCAATTCCCTCATAAATGTATACAGTTGGTCATTGTCGACACGTGGCGCCACTGTCGCGATACGGATGGGGTCAGGTACGAATCCTGACGAGTACGGCCCGTAGTCCAACAGCCCACGCAGCGGATGGCGATTCTGGTCTGATGTGCGTTCGGGATGAAAGGTCAGCATGGAATCGGGTAGGCACAGATGAGACGCAATCTCGGAAATCAAGGCGTTCGCCTCCGTGAGAAGGCAGTGACTGATGAGAGCTGAAAGACGGCGTCGATTCCATCGTGCGTGTTCAGCGCACGCATGTCACTATCATCTTGAGAAAGATGGTGAGCCCAGAAATCAAAGAGAGCGTTGAGCACGGAGTTGTACCGGCGAACCGTTCGCTCGCGCGCGAAATCGGCGGCGGCTTTGCGGTTAGCTTCGGTTATGCTGCTGAAAACGGTACGGGGCTCGACGAGCAGCCACAACTGGTCATTAGCCCAGCCCAAGCGAACGGTGATGCCTTCGTGCCATCGGAGATCCGGGCTATGTGCGACGACGCCTGTCAGTGTTCCTACCAGCTTCTTTAGAGGTCGCCATGCTGGATCTTCGGGGCATGCAGGGACGAGGCCGTCGCGGGTCACGAGCCTCAACCCACGGTGGCGTTCCAATGCACGATTCAGAGCTTCGCCAAGAAGCCCTCGTTCTGTCGACTCGTAACGCTGGCGGCGGACGTCGAGGGGGTGAAGATCGAAGTCGACGATACCCCGACTCTCAAAGACCGCCCGCATGTCAGAGTCTGCGCCGAAGCCCAGAACGCCGACACCGGATCGGACTGCCAACACATCTCGCCCGGCATTCCTGACGACCTCGCGGACCTCGGCTGTACCACCGACATCGCATACGATGCGACGGCATTGGATCGGCACCTTGGTGAGAGGAAGGGCGTTCAGTCGCACGACCGGCCAACCTCGGCCTCCACGCACCCGCGGGGCTGGAGTCCAGGGGCTACGTTCCTCTACGAACTGCTGAAGAGCCGACTTGTCGATCGATTCGACGATCCGTACGAGGTCGCGCAGGATCTCGTCGAAGTTCTCGATACGGACCATGGCTGCGTCTATTCCGCTTTGGACAGCGTGCTCCAGGAGACTTGCGACGCGTGGTAGTGGCGAATCCTCTCCGCGATGCAACCAGAAAAGTCCGTTAGGGAACGCTCCGTGATGAGCCACGGCGTCGTCGAGCGCGTCCATGACCGAGTCGTCTCGACCGCTGTAGCCACAGACTGCGATGCCGTATCGTTTGCATGAGTCGATGAACGATCTCCGCAGGTGTGCATCTTGTTGGCGTAGCTCGTCGGGCGTGTTTTTCAGTTGACGGAAGCGGAAATCTCCGTGCAGTTTGACTTGAATTGGCCAGCGCTCAGCGGCGATCGATTGATGAGCCGAAGTGGCAGACTCAAGGTCTATTGTGGTCAGCGCGCTCGTTGTGTCAAAGGCCTTGGCGCACGCGTCTTCGATAAGGGCGTCGAAGTTCGTGGTCCAGACCAAGCGAACCAAGCGGTGACGCATGAGAGTCGCGAGCGCCATGTGCCCGTAAGACGGTTTCGCCCCTGTGAGTGGTGCGTCGAGAACGGTGCGTCGGTCCGCCTCCGCCGGGTAGGCTGTTTCGAAGAGCACAGCGTACTCATTCGGCGCACCTGCTGAGGGCATCCCGGCTATTGACCTGATGTGGGGTGTCGATTCGGCTGCGCATTGCCGGTTGCGACAGGTCTACCGAGTCGCTGGCTCCGGAACTCTGACTGATGAACAGAGATCGTTTGAACCGCCAGATCATATCCATGGCGGTAGGAACGCCCGCGGACGCGGATGCGCCGGCGCCGAGAAGCCACATCAAGCTGCCTGTCCGCTTTGAAAAGCGCCGAACGAAATCGTCGGTGGGGATCTCCAAAGGTCTATCGTTCATTTGAATAGACACCTATATTCTGAGAGGATGCTGGGATCTCACCGACGGTCACCGAGACCAACGAGCACTTTGCGGAAGCTGTCGAGGCCCGCTTCCAGGTTCTCGATGATCTGAGCGGCCAAGTCCTCCGGCTCGGGCAGGTCGTCCAGGTCGGTCAGGTTCTTGTCCTTGAGCCAGAAGATGTCGAGGCTGGTCTTCTCGCGCGCGACGATCTCGTCGTAGCGGTAGCTGCGCCAGCGGCCATCGGGCGCATCCGCTTCGTCCCAGGTCGCAGTGCGTTCGTGCCGGTTCTGCGGGTTGTAGCAGCGGATGAAGTCGGTCAGGTGCTCGTAGCGCATGGGCTTCTTCTTGAGCGTGTGATGGATGTTGGTGCGGTAGTCGAAGTACCACACCTGCTTCGTCCAGGGCTGCGGGCTGGCTTCGCGGTTGTCGAAGAAGATCACGTTGGCCTTCACGCCTTGCGCGTAGAAGACCCCGGTCGGCAGGCGCAGGATGGTGTGCAGGTCGGTGTTGTCGAGCAGCTTCTTGCGGATCGTCTCGCCTGCGCCGCCCTCGAACAGCACGTTGTCCGGCACCACGACGGCGGCGCGGCCGGTGGTCTTGAGCATCGTGCGGATGTGCTGCACGAAGTTGAGCTGCTTGTTGGAGGTGGTCGCCCAGAAGTCCTGCCGGTTGTAGGTCAGGTCGTCCGTCTCCTGCTCTCCCTCCTCGTTGGTGAAACTCAGGGCGCTCTTCTTGCCGAACGGCGGATTCGCCAGCACGTAGTCGTAGCGCTCACGGTCGGCGGCGACCAGCGAGTCGTTGGGCGAGATGGGGACGCCGCCGTCGATCTCGCCGATGTTGTGCAGGAACAGGTTCATCAGGCACAGGCGTCGGGTGTTGGCGACGATCTCGTTGCCGTGGAACGTGTCGTGCTTGAGAAACGCCTTCTGATCGCGGTCGAGGGTGAAGTGCTCGGGGTTGGTGATGAAGTCGTAGGCGCCCAGGAAGAACCCGCCGGTACCGCACGCCGGGTCCGCGATACGCTTCCCCGGCTCGGGGCGGACGCACTCGACCATCGCGCGGATCAGGGCGCGTGGGGTGAAGTACTGGCCGGCGCCCGACTTGGTGTCCTCGGCGTTCTTCTCCAGTAGCCCCTCGTAGATGTCGCCCTTGACGTCGGCGCCAAGTGTGATCCAGTCGGTGTCGTCCACCATGTCGATGAGGCGATAGAGCTTCGCCGGGTCCTGAATCTTGTTCTGCGCCTTGGTGAAGATCTGCCCCAGCATGCCGCGCCGGGTGCCAAGCTCGCGCAGCAGCGTGACGTAGTGAGCTTCGAGGTCCGCGCCCCGCTTCGCGCGCAGGCTCTGCCAACCGTACTCGGCGGGAATGCCCACGTCGCGGTCGTAGGGCGGCTTGCCGTACTCGTCGGCCATCTTGAGGAAGATGAGATAGGTGAGTTGCTCCAGGTAGTCGCCGTAGCTCACCCCGTCGTCGCGCAAGGTAGTGCAGAAGCTCCAGACTCTGGAGACGATAGGAGCGGTGTTCATGGGGAGGCGTCCTTCGCCCCGGTGTGTTGGGCCAATGCCTCGCCGGCGGCGGTCCGGCGGTAGCGCTGGTTTCGGCTCGTCGGTTTGTCGGGGAGCGTCATCTCGACCAGCTCGGCTTCGAGGGCGGGCCGCAGGTAGGTGTTGGTGAAGTGGTTGCGGTCTCTCAGTCGCAATGCCTCCTGTAATCGAGCGCCACTCATCGCTCCGGTGAGCACAGCCACCAGTTTCTGGACATGTACGGTGACTTGCGGGGTATCTTGCGGGGTGACTTGCGGGGTGGGCTCGACTTCCTGCACGAGAGCCTTGCCGGCTGCAGTCCGCCGATAGCGTTGGTTCCCACTGGTTGCCTTGCCGGGGAGCCTCATTTCGATCAAGCCGGCTTCGAGGGCGGGCCGTAGATAGGCGGTGGTAAAATAGTTACGGTCTCTAAGCCCTATCGCCGCCTGCATCTGGCTGCGACTCATCTCTCCGGCAAGCGCAGTCACCAGTTGCCGGACATGCCCGGTGACTTGCGGGGTATCTTGCGGGGTGACTTGCCCGGTCTCATGTTCGGTAGCTTGTCCGGTTGGCCCAACGCGGGCTTGTTCATGTACCGGGAGACGGGTCAGGAACGAGGTGCGGTCGTCGTCGCTCTCGAAGATCGGTGCCGGTGAGCCGTTCTCACGCATCGCCCGCAGGATCTTGGGAATCCCCGTAGACCGCCCCTCGGCCAAGTCGAGCTCCTTCAGAAACTCGCCGATGCGGCGGTTCCGGTAGCGGCGGCTGATCGCGCGGCCGGTCTGCAAGTCTTCCATGCGGATCGACCGGTCGGCGCCCGGAAAGCTCAGGACCGTCAGCTCCTGCGGGGTGATGCGTACCTCGACCGGCTCGCGCACCTCGTACGAGCGGTGGTAGATCGCGTTGACCAAGGCCTCCTCGATGGCCGCGAGGGGAAAGTTCCAGAATCGCTCGGCTTCCGCTTGGTGCGGATGCTTGACGACCGTCTCCTTGAGGTAGTTCCGGGCGATGAAGTCGATCGCATCGCGCAGGATGACCGACAGGGGACCTCGAAACTCCTTCTCTTCGAAGCGATCGCCCCCCGGGCCATCGGGAAACCACACGACATCGATCTGGGTTGCGGGAAAGAAGCGGTGCGGCTCTTCGTTGAAGAACAACAATCCCACGTTCTTGGGAAAGCTCGCCTCAGGAGGACCGCCAACGATGTTCATGCGCTGGCCTAGTGCTTCAGTTGAAAGCTCCGTTTCCCGGGCGAGGTCGCTGCCTACGTCCCGCAGAAACCGTTCGATCAGTCGAACGGACAGGTCTTCTATCGACGACGGTTGATGATAACGGTCGTCGAATGGCACGGTAGCGGCCAGGGATAGCAACTCGCGTTCGTCGGCGCCTCTTGCGCGGATCGTACTGCTGTGCCGGCGAATATAGTAGGCCCACTCCGTCCGGCCTCGGCCAAGATCGACTCTGGCCTTGTAGGGGCGCGTTTCGCCGCCGGGAGCCCACAACACGAAGATGAACCGGCCTTCGACGTCGTAGACGCCCGTGAGCGGATGGTAATTCGGCTGTATGGCGGATTGCCCCAGGCGGAGTAACTCGTTTTGCACCGCCTCGATCTGGCCGGCATCGATCCCCTTGGGCGGCAGCAATGGTTGCCCGTCGCGTTCCTCGACACCTAACACCACATAGCCGCCGCCGAGGTTATGAAAGTCGTTCGCGAAGGCACAGATAGTGTGAAGCACGTTCTGTGGATTCCAACCGGCCTTGTACTCGACGCGTTCGCCCTCGATGGTGCGCTGGCGCAGCAGATCGTGCAGATTGATCGGGAGGTTGCCAGTCATGCGCTTGCTTTGGCCGTCTTTCGAGGGTTGCTTGTTCGAAGGGTCTCACACTTTGCTGTCTGATCTCGTTCGGCTCTGATCCGCGATAGAAGAGCTGATGCGGGCTCGTCGTTGGCATCCTGCTTGACGAGCCGACCGGTGAAGGCTTTCCTCAAGATGGATTGACGCAACGCATCGGCGCTACGAAAGGCCCTTTCGATCACCCACATCTGCTCGTTGACCACTGAGAGAATCGCCTCAAGGCGATCGAGAACAGCTCTCTGCTCCTGCAACGAGCACAACGGGATGACCAGTCTCTCGAGCACGGACAAATTGATGTTCTTCTGTGCCGTTGCCGGTGCGTAAGCCTCGAGACGCGTTCGAACTGATTTGATGAACAGCTCGACGTATCTGGGCAGTACTAACGTCTCTGCTGCGGTGAACCCTACGACGCTGTCGGGAAAACAGGCATCAAATCCTAGGAAAGCTGTCTCCGCGATGTTTGCCGCAATGGTAATGCAGAGTGTCCCCTTCGGCCACAGCCGACTCTGAGCGAGGCCGAGCTCGTTGTAGGTTCGAACGTGGTCGCGGATTACACGATCGGCTGCTCTTACTTCCCCAGTCTGGATGAAGGGATATGGCCCGCCGAACAGCCCAGGGTCGTTGCGAGGCCTGTGCTTCGACGTACCACGTTCAAGCTGACCCACGTTGGCCAAGTACGTGTAGACTTGCCCGTGTGGCAGCGGGGGAAGCTCCGCGAGCTCGTCCGCGCCTACCCGGGGCGGTTCGTCCGGCTTCTTGGGTTTCGAGGGCCTCCTGCCCATTCTGTTGGCCGGCACCCCAGTTTCAACAGCCGACCTCCATTCTCTAAGCGCTTGTTCGTACCGTACGTTTTGTTCCTGTCCGATGCGCTGGATCAACTGATCTCGGATTTCCAGTTTGTCCTTGTTCTCTTGGCGCCACTGTGCCGTAAGCGCACCTTCGAAAGCGCGTTTGAGCACGGCTTGTCGGTAGGCTGTCAGTTGATCATACGCGCTCTGCAGGCTCTCGACACCTCGCTCCAACTCGGAGAATAGCTCATCGATCTTGGCTGCGATGCGACGTTGTTCCTGGGCAGGAGGTATCGGAACGCGATGCAAGGCAAGATACGAGGTTGGCACTCGTCGCTGACCGACGGCCCCGGTCATGTGGCGTTCGGCATCTCGGCGGAACCGTGCCGATGAGACAAATCCGTAGAGGTAGTCGGAGTCGATCTCGCGGTGCGGTCGTAAGACGTGGAATTCGGTGGACCCGAAACCATGACGGTGAACCAGCCTCGGAACGACGGCCATCTTCCCGTTCTCCATGCACGGTGTGATCTTCGCGAAGAGGACGTCGCGTTCTTGGAAGTGACGGTAACTCTTCCTGACTTCGGCTAAGCGTCGGATGCGACTCAAGTCGATCGTTCCAGTTTGCGCTTCGACAGCAGCCATCGGTACGAATGACACAGTTGTCTCGTCAACATCGGCTGCTGCATCGAGAGGAGGGTTGAGGTCTGCGACTTCCTCGATTGCCGCTACTGTCCACCCAGCCGGAAGACTCGTATCGATTGGACTGGTCATCCCGCTAGCGCTTCGTTGAGCTCCTCGATCATCGTATCCATCCGATCTCCGAAGAGCTGGTACATGCGGCCCAAGCCGCCTTGGGAGTCGAACGGTGCCATTTCGAGGTCGTCGCGATCGAGATGGACGGAACTGGCGACGTGGTCGCGGATCATTCGAAGCCACGCCATTTGCTCTTCGTCGAACTTCTCCCGGCTGCCGCGGTGGCGGGTCATGATCCAGGTCTGGAAGTTGCGGCGTACGGTCTCGGCGTATGGCGATAGCGTCACATCGATGCCGCAGACCCGGCGGATCAGGGAGACGAGAGCCGTGAGTTCACTGGCAGGTTGTTGTCCTCTGTATTCGTCGAGCAGTGCATAGGCCTTCCAGACATGCAATGGCGCCAATCGAGGAATGTCGCCCTTCAGTTTATCGAGCACAGCGCGGACCATGGCGTAGGTCAACTCCCGGCGCCGGTGAGGTTGAGCATAGAAGATGGTCAGGGCTTCGATCTCGTCGCGGTTCGCTTCCAGGTACTCCCGAAACTGCTGCACCATGGCGTGCGCGTTCTCCCGAGCGTCGCCCTCCCATTCGGCGCGCAACACGGTGTCGAGGTTGTCGTGGTCGATCGTCTGTTCCTTGTCGCGGCGGATCGACTCGATCACGTCGATCAACTCACCCGTGAACACGCGGGCGGCGTCAGCCGCCAGCACGTCTCGTGCCTTGTCCACGGCGTCGGGCGCCGGCTCATCTCGCTCAGGAGTGCCATCGATCTCGCGGGCTTTGGCATCGATGCGGTCCGGGTCGATGGCCGCCAGCAGATTGCCGGCGATGCTGGAGAGCTCGATGCCGGCTTGGTCCTTGATCCGCCGACGCTCGGCGTCGTCGAGTTGCCGGTTGAGCCGGGCCAGGCGTCCGGCAAGGGAGCTGATCGTCTCCTCGTCGCGGGCACCCATCATGAGACCCATGGCGAGGTCCTTGAGCGCCACGCTGGGCTTGCTGATCAGCGGTCGGCTCGCCGTCTTCAGGGACTTCGTGACGCCGACTGCGTCCACGATGACGTAGTGGGTCTTCGCGGTGGCGGCGGAGGGCGTCACCTTCCTGAGGTCGTCATGGTCGAGGGTGCGCGTGCCACGGCCCTTCATCTGCTCGAAGTAGATGCGGCTTCGTACGTCGCGCATGAAGATCAGGCATTCGAGCGGCTTCACGTCGGTTCCCGTGGCGATCATGTCCACGGTGACGGCGCAGGGCGATCCCACGCTGACAGAGGACTGGTGATCCTGTGAATGAGTCGATA
>JAPPNY010000059.1 GCA_028818385.1 Spirochaetaceae bacterium | reverse complement strand
TTCCCGCTTACCAGATCGCGGGATTCCCATCTACCAGATCGCGGGCGCTGACAACAGGTAGCGCTTGGCCGGCACGTGCAGCCGTACCGGCTCGGTGAGCCGCTCGATGAAGAAGGGTTGCAGGTACGTAGCGCCGACCTCCTCGTGGAGCAGGTCCTCGGTCAGGAAGTCGGCCTGATCGTCATGCTCGTCGACCAGGAAGTGGCCGAGGTCGTGCAGCAGGGCCGCGGCCACCGGCACCGGGCCGGCCGCCGCCAGCTCGGCCTGGCGCGCGCATTGCAGCGCGTGCTCGAGCTGCGTGACCGACTCGTCGTAGAAGGACTGCCCACGCCTGCGCATATAGTGGAACAGGGTGTCCACCCTCTGCGACGGCGTGCCGCCGGCCAGATCGGACGCCAGCGTCGGGTCCACCAGCGCACTCATGACACCACCGTCCTTTCAGCAAAGAGGATACTACGACAACTCGGCGAGCTGCCCGGCCAGCGTCTCCGGATCGGTGGTCGGGCGGTCGCAGACGAATCCCCTGCAGACGTAGGCGGTGGGCTCGCCGGCAGCGGCCATCGCCGCGAGCTCCGGCACGCGATCGGCCAGCGGCGAGTCGGCGGCCGCCCACAGCACCGCGGCGCGCGGCAGGAACGCGGCTCCGACCACTCGCCGCAGCGCGCGGAGGCGCGGATCGGCGGATGCCCCGGCCAGCACCACCTGCGCGGGCTCGGCCACGGCCAGGTCGATCGAGATCGCGAGCTCCGGAACCGCCGCCGGCGCCCGCTCGACCGCTCCGGCGCCGAGGCGCGCCGCCGCCAGCGCGGCACCGGCCAGGTCGGCGCGGCCCAGCATCCGTCCCAGCCGGGTCATGGCGCGGATCGCCAGTGACAGGCCGCTCGGCTCCGCCCCGTCGGAGAGCTCGCGGCTGCGCAGCAGCAGGTCGTCGGCCGCTCCGTCGGTGTCGTAGAAACCGCCGTCGGCAGCGCTGAAGCGGCTCCGCATGGCGTCGGCCAGCCCCTCGGCCGCGAGCAGATAGCGCGCCTCCCCGCCGGCCTGGTAGAGGTCGATCAGGCCGTCGGCCAGCGCCGCGTAGTCAGCCAGGGAGCCGTCGAACCTCGCTTCGCCCTCCCGGTAGCGCCGCAGCAGCCGGCCGGTCTCGCCGTCCCGGGTGTCCCACATGGCCTCCAGGACGAAGTCGGCCGCCCGCGCAGCGGCCTGCACGTAGGAGTCGCGGCCGGCGGCGGCGCCGAGCAGCGACAGCGCGCCGATCGCCAGCCCGTTCCAGCCGGCGATCACCTTGTCGTCGAGCAGCGGCCGCGGGCGGCGCTCCCGCAGCTCGAAGAGCATCTGCCGGCAGCGCGCCAGATCATCTTCCAGCCGGGGAAGGCGCCGGAGCGCTTGTGCGTCGCGCTTCGCCGAGCGGTAGAGCACGTTTCCGGTGCCCAGCTCGCCGTGCGGGTCGCTCAGGGTGTTGCCGCGCCGCTCCAGGCCGTAGACGTAGATGAACTGGTCGGCCGATGGCTCCGCGTCGAGCACGGCGCGCACCTCGTCGTAGTCCCACAGGTAGAAGGCGCCCTCGCGGGTGTGCTCCGGGTCGTCGGCGGAGACCGCGCTGTCGGCGTCCTCCGCCGAGCAGAACGCGCCGTCGGCCGTGGTCAGGTCGCGCAGCAGGTAGTCGGCAGTGTCACGGGCCACCTCGGCGTAGCGCTCGGAGCCGGTCGCCTGGTACGCCTCGACGTAGGCCCGCATGAGCTGGCCCTGGTCGTAGAGCATCTTCTCGAAGTGCGGGACGCGCCAGTGGCGGTCGACGGAGTAGCGGTGGAAGCCGCCGCCCAGGTGGTCGTACATGCCGCCGTCCGCCATCGCGTCCAGCGTGTGCAGCGCCATGTCGCGGTGCCGCCGGTCCTCCTTGCCGTCCGCGTCGGGATAGCGCAGCAGCAGGGACACCACCGACGGCCGCGGGAACTTCGGCGCCGGACCGAATCCGCCCTCCTGGGCGTCGTAGCCGGCCGCCGCCCCGGCCGCGGCCGCCGCCAGGTCGACCGCGCCCGGGTCCGACGCCTGCGGGGCGCCCTCCAGGTAGCCGCGGATGCTGTCCACCACCGATCCGGCCGCCCGCTCCAGCTCATCCCGCCGCTCGCGCCACATCTGCGCCAGCCGCCTCAGGATTTCCGGAAAGCCGGGCCGGCCATACGCGCCGCGCGGCGGAAAGTACGTGCCGCCGAACACCGGGCGCCGGTCGGGAGTGAGGAATACGGTCATCGGCCAACCGCCCGAGCCGCTGGTCGCCTGCACCACCGCCATGTAGATGCGGTCGATGTCCGGCCGCTCCTCGCGGTCGAGCTTGATGGAGACGAAGTTGTCATTCAGGAACGCCGCCACCGCCTCGTCCTCGAACGACTCGTGCGCCATCACGTGGCACCAGTGGCAGGTGGCGTAGCCCACCGACAGGAACACCAGCCGGTCCTCCCGCCGCGCCCGCTCGAAGGCGGCATCGCCCCACGGGTACCACGCGACCGGGTTGTAGGCGTGCTGCAGGAGGTAGGGGCTCTTCTCCTCGATCAGACGGTTGGGCGCATGGCCGGCCTGCCGGTGCCGCTCCAGCAACGCCCGCGTCTGATCCTGCTGCGCCTGCCCCACGCCACCCATGCTCCCGCCGGGATCAGTCCCCGTAGCGCTGGCGCAGGAGTGGCGACAGGCGCAGGATCCACTGCGCGCGTTCGAACTCGTCCAGCCACTCGTCGATCTCGACCGCCAGCTCTTCGGCCGCCGGCGGCACTAGGCCGACCTCGCAGGTCGGCCCGAGCTCGCGCTGCGCCTTCTTGCGGTAGGTGCTGAGCATGCGGTCGCCGATGCGCGCCAGCTCGTAGAAGTCCTCCGAAAGCAGCACCACCACCGGCACCTTGAGCGCGCCGTTGATGCGCAACTCCTCGGCCAGCTCGTCCTCGACCCGCTCGACGAAGCGCAGGTCGACCCCGGCCGAGGCTGCGGCGATCGCCTCCAGGATCGGCCCCTGGCGCACGCAGTCCCCGCACCAGACACCGCTCAGGCAGAGCACCGGCATGGTACGGACGAAGCTCGCGGCGCGCTGCCGCTGCTCGTCGCCCAGGGTGATGCGCCCGGCCATGGCCTCCCACTTCGCGCGGTGCGTGTCCTTCCCGTCGGCGAGGTACGGGGCCATCGGCTTGGCCGCATCGAATTGCGCGCGCCAGAACTCCTGGCGGGTATCCCTATACTTGCCCATCGTCATCCTCCGTTGTGGTGATCTGCAGGCCTACCTGCGCGAGTTGCTCGGCGTCGACCGGTGACGGCGAGCCGTCCATCAGCGACGCCATCGCCGTGTTCTTGGGAAAGGCGATCACCTCGCGGATGGTGGGCTGCCCGGCCATCAGCATCACCAACCGGTCCAGCCCGAACGCGACGCCGCCGTGCGGTGGCGGCCCGTAGCGGAACGCGTCGAGCATGAAGCCGAAGCGGCGGCGGGCTTCACCCCGGTCGATACCGATCAGCGCGAATACTCGTTCCTGCAGGGCGCGGTCGTGGATCCGGATCGAGCCCGAGCCCAGCTCGACGCCATCGAGCACCAGGTCATAGACCTTGCCGTGCACGGACCCCGGATCGGTCTCCAGGCGCTCCAGATCCTGCTCCTGCGGCATCGAGAACGGGTGGTGGCTCGGGTCCCAGCGCTGCTCGTCCTCGTTCCACTCGAACAGCGGGAAGTCGGTGATCCAGCAGAAGCGGTGGCCGTCGGGCTGCAGTTCCGCACCGAGCGCCGTCCGCACCGCGCCGAGGGACTGGCAGGCGGTCTGCCGCCCGTCAGCGACGAACAGCGCCACGTCGCCCGGAGAGGCATCCAGCGCCTCGATCGCCTGCGGAGCCACGGGGCCCAGGAAGCGGGCGATGCCGCCGTCCAGGCCGTCCGCCGTGACACGCGTCCAGGCCAGCCCCTTGGCTCCCTGCGCCTTCGCGTGCTGCTCCAGCGCGTCGATACGGGCGCGCGACAGGCCGTCGCCGGAGACCGTCAGCGCCTTGACCGCGCCGCCGCCGTCCAGGACCGAGCGGAACACCTTGAAGTCGGTCTGCCCGGCGACCGGGCCGAAGTCGACGAGCGGCATCTCGAAGCGCAGGTCGGGATTCTCGGAGCCGTAGCGGTCCATCGCCTCCTGGTGGGTGATGCGCGGGAACGGGGTATCCAGCGTCTGATCCAGACAGCACGCGAACACGCGCGCGAGCATGCTCTCTACCGCGTCGAACACGTCGTCGGGCTCCACGAAGCTGGCTTCGATGTCGATCTGCGTGAACTCCGGCTGCCGATCGCCGCGCGTGTCCTCGTCCCGGTAGCAGCGTGCGATCTGGAAGTAGCGGTCCAGTCCGCTCACCATCAGGAGCTGCTTGAAGATCTGCGGTGACTGCGGCAACGCGTAGAACCGTCCCGGCGAGACCCGTGACGGCACGACGAAGTCGCGCGCCCCTTCCGGGGTGGAGCGCACCATGGTGGGTGTCTCGATCTCCAGAAAGCCCTGGTCGGTCAGCGCCGCGCGCACCTCGGCGGTGGCGGCGCTGCGCAGGACCAGGTTGCGCTGCATGACGCCGGAGCGCAGGTCCAGGTAGCGGTAGGTCTGGCGCAACTCCTCGCGCGCGTCGACCGTGTCGCCGATCGCGAACGGCAGCGGGTCGCAGGTGGACAGCACCTCGATCTCCGCCGCCGCCAGCTCGATCTCGCCCGTGGCCTGGCCGGCGTTGGCCATCTCGGCGGGGCGCAGGCGCACCGTGCCGGCCACCGCGATGCAGTACTCGTCGCGCAGCCCGGCCGCCGTGTCGTGCGCCTCCTGCGGAGAGGACTCGTCCACCACCACCTGCGTCACGCCGTAGCGGTCACGCAGATTGAGGAAGCGGATGCCGCCGTGGTCGCGCCACGAGTCGACCCAGCCGCCCAGCACCACAGGCGACCCGGCGTCCGTGCTTCGGAGCTCGCCGCATGTCTTGGTTCGTTTCAGTCCCATGTGGATCGGGACCGTACCATGCCGGGCGCCTCGCACTCACTCCAGCCAACGGCCCGTAGAGTCCCACGGCATAAGGTCTCCCCGATGTGCCCTTCATCCCCTCTCCAACCCGCTGTCACCCCTTTCCGTGAGTTCATGCCCATCACGACTCTACCCTCCGCGACCAACACACAGGCAAAGTCGGTCTCACGATTCGACGATCGCAACCGCCCCGCCTGAGCGTGTCCCCCGACTCTACGCTGCACTCCTGAGCGCACATACGCCACACCAACCTGACTTGAGCCCGCGTCCCCTCCTACTCCGATCAACTCTTATTCTTTATCAACCCCCCGCTCCCGGAGCACTCGCAGGCCATTTGCCGCGACGAAAGACACGTAGTGCAAATTTGGTCTTAGTCTTGGGAGACGGTGCTGACACCCAATAGTCCGGGTGACTGACGCGACAAAGAGCACTTGCGGATGCAAGACCCTCTAGATGTCGGTAAACATCAAATTGAGCGGCCTTGATGCGTGCGAGGAATCCACCAACTCGATCTCCGAGACCGTCGCTATCCCACTCGCCGCACCTCAACCCCTCATCGCTCGCCAACCGAGCGAGATCGCTGTAGATTGCTTGATAGTGGTCACCGGTGGCTCCCAGTATAATGACCACCGCGCCCGGCCTCAGATCGCGAAACAGAATGCGCAGCTCAGTCTCGTACCGCGAGACATCGTTACCCATTGTGAGGAAGTTGCTGAATACTACTATCCGATACCGAAAGAGCGCGTTGCTATCTTCTGCCGCGATTTCCGAGTTGTCCCACTGTTGATACTCCTGTTCATCCGGGTCCCAATACGTTTCATAGCGATAGTTGTCGAAATAGGACTTACGCTCCGACCGGAAATCAAGGTCGGTGAACTCCCCTATTGTCGCCCCAAACGGCCCTGGCCTCCTACAACACTCTGAGAATCTATGGATGAACCTCTCCATCGAGCTACTCTTCTCAATGCAATTCAGAGTGGGATCGGCAACATATAGTTCCTGGATCCCCAACTCGTGAGCGAACTGGCGAAGAACACGATAGAAGTCATCGATAGCGTAGAGCGCCGGAGCTGGGCCGGTACCGACGTCCAATACGCGAACACCATGGCGGGCAAGCGGGAGTACGTTCGTCGCGGTCATGTGATGAAGAACAGACCATGTGCGGCAATATCGATGAAGTAGATGCACATAGGCGTAAGCCTCTGCTGCGCATGGCCTTTCATATGTATCGGAATCGTTGCACTCAGACCGGACCGCTGGAATTGCGTCCCAGAATCCGCGCGCATCATCCTTCGTACGGATGGAAGCGATGAGATACTCGGTGAGATGTGATGCTGTCTCGTCCACGAGTCTGTGCTCGGAATTGGTCTCATCCAGCCATTTGAGGAACCGGTCAGCGTGTCGCTGAAGAATCTGTCGCCACGTCGTCGGCTGTTTCATACTCAATCTCCCAGGTTGTGGCGTGCCGTTCGGCACCGTACATGACGCAGCGGAGGCGGCTACTGCGACAGCGACTGACCCAGGCCGGTGGCCCCGGGAGGCTTCCAACGCCCGAATCGCGACGGGGGTTGGCGATTCATCAGGCAATGTCCTGAGCGAACAGAAAGGCCAAGTCCGCTCGTTTCCCCTCGGTCGCTAGCCAGTTCGCGCCGTCGGCGGTGAGCAGCATAGGTGAGATGCGCGTCAGCAGGTGGTCACCGGCAAGGAGCCGACGGACGCGCGCCGGCGGCATGCGCCCGAGGGTGGCGAGAATCCAGTCATCCGGCGTGGTCCGTGCCGCGGTCGCCAGCGTCGTGATCACCTCATCAGAACCGATGGCGACGAGCGCCGCCGAAGCCGCGGCACGGCGACGGTCTCCGCCAGAAGCAAGGTCGTCCACCAAGCGCTTGACGGTGGCGGTCGGCGTCTGGCGATCGAAGCCGGCGATGGCATGTAAAGCGACATCGTCGTCCGGATCGTCAATGAAGCTGAGGAGGTCGTCATACCGCCGGAGACCGCTCTTTCCGAGCCCCCATACCGCCGCTTGGCGCAATTCATCGTCCCGAAACCGCCCGGAGCGGGCGATCCTCGTCAAGTGTTCATGGGCGAACGGCGCATGGCCCAACTCGGCAAGGATGAACGCGGCTTCCATTCTGAGTTCGGGCCGATCGTCGTTGTTCCAGATGAACCGGGACAAGCATGTCTCGCCATGACTGGAGCCGAGCGACGCCGCGACGCCCGCGGCCTCAAGCACGACGCGGTCATCTCCCTCATCGTGTGTCACGTTTTCAAGCGCGGCGGTACGGCGTGGTCCGAGATCAGGACGATGGGCCAAGGCTCTCACGGCAGCATAGCGATCCACGTCGCTCTTGGAACCGAGCGCCGGGAGCGGGTCGTACTGCCACTTCGCGGGAGAGTACAGATTGGCAAGAGATGGAGGGACGCCGGCGATCATCGTGGTGCGCGCCTTGAACGTGTCGCCCACACGGACATAGGAGTTCCTTCCCTTCAGTCGGTACGTCTGGCGGCGTGCAGGCCGCGCTGCATCGGCGTGCATCTCCACGGTGATTCTGTCGGTGTCCACCTCAAGTACCCTCCCGTCGCGAGAGGGAACCGTCGCCGGCCACGTACGATCTCGTTCCGCACCTTCGGACGCGGACTTCGGGGGACCGAGAGTGGACGACTTGGCCGACCTACGCAATGCCGCGACAGTCAGGAAAACCGGCTCGTCCGCGGCAACGGCCCGTCCATCCTGGAACGAGCAGGCGACGAAGGCAACGAGATCCTCATCGCGCAGCCCCGCGTCCCAAACCCGATCCGGATTGGACGGTGTGTCGCTCATCCGTATCTTGAGCTCCTTCTTCGCGCGAACCTCCACTCGCAATCCGGTATTGACGCACAGGAGATCCGGAACACGCAGGCGCTTTATCTTCGTCGACCAGATCTTGTTCGAGCCGCAGTACCGCTCCAGCTCAATCGGTTCGAAGCCTCCGTCGCGCAGAGTCTCCATCGTTCGTCGCACACCTGTGGCGCCCATGCTGAGAAAGCGCAGGAAACTTGCGTCGGCCTTGAACGGCATCAACGCTCCCCGTGGCGACGAACCTGCAACAGGTCCGCCGGCTGGACACCCAGTGCATCTGCGAGTGAGAAGATGTTCTCCACCGAGACGTTTCGTCGGCCGCGCTCCACGGAGCTGATGTACGTGCGATGCAGATTCGAACGTGCGGCAAGCTCCTCCTGCGATAGTCCGGCAGAGGTCCGGAGCCGCCGGAGATTCGCTGCGAGTATGTGTTTCGGATCGCTGATCGCTCGACGCCCCCAACGCGTTTGCTGTCCACCCTGCGCAGCCTGTAAACTATGAGTCTACAGACTATGCGTCACCACTGTGCAACCGGAGGAAACATGCGACACGCTACGCTCGCACGCGTGGACAGTCTTTCCGCAACCCTTGTGGCACCTCGAACCGACCCCGTCTACAACTGCCACACCTACCTGACGAAGGTGCCAATCGGCGCGATCCGACCGTTCATCGAGGCCTTCACCGAGCCCGGCGAGATCGTAGCCGACTTCTTCGCCGGCTCCGGGATGACGGGCCTCGCCGCGCTGCAACTCAATCGTCGAGCGCGGCTCAGCGACATCTCGGTGCTCGGTCAGCACATCGCACGTGGTTACCTGACGGACCTCCCTGAAGAGACGCTTCGGGGGGCAAGCCACGAAGCGACTCAGCGGGCACGCGCTGCGATAGGACGCCTGTACGACACGAGACGTGAGACCGACAACAGCATAGTGGATCTCATTCGGACGGTGTGGTCGTTCTGCTACCGCTGTCCTCGTTGTGACATCGAGATCACGTATTTCGAGGAACTGACTGAACAAGGAAAGGCTCCAAGGAGCTGCCCGGGCTGCGGCTCTGATTTTTCCCGCCGTTCGTGGCCTCGCAGCGCCGACGTGCCCGTCCGGGTGGTGGTGCAGGGTGAGAGTGGGCGTCAGGTCGAACAGCCCGTATCCTCTCTTGACTGGCGCAATATCGCCGATGCGACGCGCGACCCACGTCTCGATGACATCCCGTCGCTTACGATCGAGCCGCATAGAGAGATGTATGGCCGATCGGGGTTGGGAAAGTCACGAATGACAGAGACCGCGATGTTCTTTTCGCCTCGCAACGCGATCGCCCTGCTGGAACTCTGGAAGGCGATCGGAGAAACGCCTGATGACGCGACCAGACAGAAACTCAGGTTCGCTTTCACGGCGATTCTTCCGCGCGCGTCGAAGAGATACCAGTGGAGCCCGATGCGGCCGCTGAATGCACAGAATCAGACCTACTATATTGCGCCCGTATACTATGAGTGGAACGTGTTCGATCTGTTCGCCAGGAAGTTGAATGCCGTGATCCGATCCGACAACGTGCTGTTCGAGCGACAGCCCAAGCTCGATGGGCTCTCGCTGAAGGACGTTACGTACCACATCATGTCAGCCGACCGCCTCGCCCACCTCGATAGAGAGTCGATCGACTACGTGTTTATCGATCCTCCGTTTGGCAGCAACATTTTCTACAGCGACATGAACCTCTTTCAGGAAGCATGGATAGGAAGGGTCACGGACTACTCGTCCGAAGCCGTCGTGCATACCACGGGGAAGCAGAAAAACGGTGCCACGGAGCGCTACGCCAACCTGCTCCGCGCCTCGTTCGAGGAGGCATGGAGGATTCTCAAACCCGGCCGCTACATGTCCGTGATATTCGGGAACAGCAGCGGGCGGATTTGGGGACTCGTTCAGAGAGCACTGCGCGATGCCGGCTTCAAGCCGGCACCCGTTCACGTAGCGGTTCTCGACAAGGGGCAGCGATCCGTCAAGGGACTCAACTCCGGCTCGGAAGCTGTCGTTACGATAGACCTCGTCCTGACCGTTCAGAAACCCGATCTCGATCAGCAACCCACGCGGGCAGTGTATGCCAACGGTGACACCGCCGCCTTGGTACGTGAGGCCATCGGGGAACTGTCGGACACCAAAGATCTGAGTCCCAGTGTCGTCTACGCCAACATTCTCAGAACAGCGATCCAGAGAGGTTTGGTCTTGGACGATCTACACTTGGGCGACGTACTGATCACGCTTCGCAATGCGGGGTTCTCCCTGAGCCCGCGCAGTGGGCTGATCAGTCGCCCATGACGTTGTGCGGGACAACTCCGCAGCCTCTCCGCCCTCGGCGGCCGCGCGTGGGAAAGCCCAGCCATCGGCTGGGCTTTCCGTCGTGTCGCCGTGGTACGATCACGGCAGGATCGAGGCCCCGGTCCGTGGGCTTGCCGCTTTCGGGACCGGAACCTCGCTGTCCGTAAGGAGGGGGCTTCAGGTAGTGCTACCTGCGGCTCCCTCCGTCTGCGGCGCGCACGGTCACTCCTCCGAGAGGTACAGGCGCCACAGGTAGCCGGCGATGTCCATGTAGACGACCTCGGCCTCGGTTTCGTCGTCGCCTGCATAGGTGAGTGTCCCGACGCCGGCGTTGAGGCCGCGCCAGAGCTCGCCGTGGATGAGAGCCTTCAGGTCGGGATAGATCTCTTCATCCCTCGTCAGCTCGCTCATCAGATCCTGGGCCTGCACGCTGTCGAGTTGGTCGACATCGAACCCCTGCTCCGCGAGCAAGTCGAGAATCTGATGCGTGGGTGCAAGCCGGGTCCCATGCTCTGTCTCGCCCACGACCTCCACGGCCGATCCGACGGCCGCCGCACCGATGATCGCCACCAGGGCGATTGCGAATACCTTTGAGCGCTTCATCTTCGCTCCTCCTCCGTCGCCTTCCGGCGACTGTGATTTCGGAACGAATGTGGGGTCCCCGGCGTGAACTGAAGGTGAAGCCCGGCAGAATGGAACGGAAAGTCCGCGACAACACTCAGCGGGAGGCGATGGGCGCCCAGCGGCGGCCGCGCTCGCCGTGGTAGACGGCGCGGGGGCGCAGCAGGACGTTCGAGTCGCGCTGCTCGATCGCGTGGGCGAGCCAGCCAACCACTCGCGCCACCGCGAACGTGGTCGTGAACAGCTCCCGGTCCAGACCCACGGCGGCGATCAGCAACGCCGTGTAGAACTCCACGTTGGTCTGCAGGTGTGCCTGCGGCCGGTGCTCCTCCAGCACCTGCAGCGCCGCGCGCTCGACGGCGCGTGCCTGGTCGTACAGCGCCCGCGCCTGCCGGTGACCGTCGACCCCGGCGTCGATCAGCGCTTCCAGCGCCGCGGCAAGGACGTCTGCGCGCGGATCGCGGGTGCGGTAGACGCCGTGGCCGAAGCCCATCAGACGCTCGCCGCGCGCCACCACGGCGCGCAGATGGTCGGCG
Source organism: Spirochaetaceae bacterium (assembly GCA_028818385.1). The sequence continues at coordinate 43,162 of JAPPNY010000059.1, read as the reverse complement.
GCGTGCTCGACGTCCTCGATCTCCTCGATCATGTCGAGCGCCGGTCCCGGAGCCCCGCCGTGGCGGGGCCCCTTGAGTGCGGCGAGTGCCGCCAGGGTGCACGACAGGAGATCGCTGTGGACCGAGGCCGCAACCCGCGCCGCGAACGTCGAGGCGTTCAGCCCGTGCTCCATCACCGTGATCAGATAGGTCTCCAGCGCCCGCACCGCGGCCGGGTGAGGGGCGCGGCCGAGCGTCAGCCGGAGATACGCTTCGACGTGGGAGCACTCCTCCGGCGGCGCTGCCGGTTCGACTCCGGCGCGCAAACCGGCGTACAGCCCGGCGGCCGCCATCAGGCCCGCGACGATCTCCGCCGGCTGCAGGTCGCGGTCCGGACGGCGCAGCGCCGCGGCCAGCGTCATCAGCGCGTCCATCGGCGCGATGCCGCCTGCAGCGGCCTGACGCGCGAGTTCCGCAACCGGCGAGGGCACGGTCCGCGCGGCGGCGAGCTCGCGGGAGAAGCCGGCGAGCTCCGTGACCACCGGCAGGCGGCGTTCGAACAGCAGAAAGGCCGCCTCTTCGAACGAGCAGCGCGGCGCGATGTCCTCGATCGCGTATCCGCATACCGTGAGGCGTCCGGCCTGGCCGTCGATGTGCGAAAGGGTCGTGGCGGCGACCTCGACGCCGCGCAGTCCGTCGGTTCCCGTGCTGGCCATGGCTGCACGGTTGCTCTCCCAGCGAGGCCCTGTCAAGATTGATCAATAAATCAATATATGGGCGATCCGGTTCCGTCCGACTCGGCCTTCATGACGGCGGCCGAGGCCGCGGCCACGCTCGGCGTCAAGCCGCAGACGCTCTACGCCTATGTGAGCCGAGGCTGGATCAGGTCCGAGCCGGTCGGCGGCGGGCGCCGGCGACGCTACCTGCGCGCCGACGTGCAGAGGCTCCGGCGACGTGTCGAGGTGCGCGCGAATCCCGCCGCGGCCGCCCATCATGCGTTCACCCGCAGCGAAGGTTCGATCCTGGATTCGTCGCTGACGCTGATCACGGAGGAGGAACTCTACTATCGCGGACTGCCGGCCACCTCGCTGGCTGCCACGGCCACCTTCGAGCAGGTGACCGCGCTGCTCTGGAGCGGTGATCTGGACGCCGCGGTCGCGGCGCCGGAGGACGCGACCCCGCCCGCGGTACCCGCCGAGTGGCTGCGTTCGGACGGACGCCCGCTGGAGCCGTGGTTCGCGTTCCAGTCGGTGCTGCCGCGCCTGGCGGCCGCGGACCCTGCCGCGGAGGATCTGCGCCCGGGACCCGTCAGGCGCACCGGGGCGCGCATCCTGCTCGCGGAGCTGGCCTGCGTCGCCGGAGGCAGCTCGGCGCGCGGTCCGCGGGATCCGTCCACGGGACGGGCCGCGCAGGCACTGGCGGCGGCCTGGGGCGCCGCCGACCGGGAGCGGGCCACCGCGCTGATCGAGCCGGCGCTGATCCTGCTGGCCGACCACGAGCTCAACGTCTCCACCTTGGCGGCCCGCGTCGCCGCCTCGGGCCGCGCCAGCCCATACCACGCGGTGCTGGCCGGACTGGCCGCCGTGCACGGCACGCTGCACGGGCAGGCCAGCACGCTGGTCACCGAGCTGCTGCGCGCGGTGGGGCGTCCCGAGCGCGCGCGAGGGGTGGTCGAGGAGTACCTGCGCTCGCGCCGCCCGCTGCACGGCTTCGGCCACCGGGTCTACCGGACGCGCGATCCGCGCGCCGTGACGCTGCTCGACCACCTGCGCGCGTCGGCCCCCGGACACCCGGCTCTGGAATTGGCCGATGCGCTGGACGACGCCGTGCGCGACCTGCTGGTCGATTCGCCCATGAACGTCGACATGACGCTGGCGGTCCTGGCCGCCGTGCTCGGCCTGCCCGCCGGCGCGTCGGAGACGCTGTTCATCGTCGCCCGGACCGCCGGCTGGGTCGCGCATGCGCTGGAGCAGTACCGGGAGGGCAGCCTGATGCGGCCACGGGCGCGTTACGTAGGGCCTGATCCGGAGAGGCGCGAAGGAGACGCCGACGCGTTCTGATGCACAGTAGGCGCATGGCCGCGACCGAACGAAGCGCAGCGGAGGTCCCGGACCCCGCCCCGGGTTTTCGCGTGGGCCACGCCCGGCACGCGGACGCGCCGACCGGCTGCACGGTCATCCTCTGCCCGGAAGGCACGGTCGCGGGCGTGGACGTGCGCGGCCCGGCGCCCGGCTCGCGGGAGACGGCGCTGCTGGCCGTCGACAAGCCGATCGCGCGCCTGGACGCACTGCTGCTCACGGGCGGCAGCGCCTTCGGGCTGGCCGCCGCCGACGGCGTGATGCGCTATCTGGCCGAGCGCGGCGTCGGCCACCCGACGCCGGTCAAGCCGATCCCGATCGTCGCCGCCAGCGTGATCTACGACCTGGGACTGGCAGGCGGCGCCGTCCACCCGGACGCGGACCTCGGCTATGCGGCGTGTCAGGCGGCGCGCCCGCTGCCGCTGCCGCCGGCGGCACAGGGCAACGCCGGCGCGGGTACCGGCGCAACCGTCGGCAAGTGGGCCGGACGCGCATCGATGATGAAGGGCGGTATCGGTTACGCCGAACGCGACGCCGCGGGGGCCCTGGTGGCCGCCCTGGCGGTCGTGAACGCGGTCGGCGACGTGCTCGGCGAGGACGGGCGGGTGCTGGCCGGCGCGCGTGACGAGGACGGCTGGCTCGCCGTCCGCACGCCGGAGCGCTGGCTGCCGCAGTCGGCCCAGTTCCCGGTCGCCGGAACCAACACGACCCTGGTGGCGGTGCTCGCCGACGCGGTCATGAGCAAGCCGGAGGCCGGGCGCCTGGCCCAGCGGGCCCACGACGGCATCGCCCGCGCCGTGCTGCCGGCCCACACCACCTACGACGGCGATACCGCCTACGCCCTGGCGTCCGGCAACCGCACGGCTCCGTTCGAGCTGGTCGCAGCGCTGGCGGTCGATTGCGTGAGCGCGGCCATCCGCAACGCGGTGCGCAACCGGGAGTAGCGAACACCGGCAGCGCACCTCACGCGGGTGACCCCGGCTGCCGCGTGCGCAACCGGTCGATGATTCCCGGAAGCGCTTCCACGGCATAGAGCGGCAGCGACAGGATCCTGAGCTTCACCGGGGTGCTGTCCGCGGCGATGCAAATGGCATGCCGCACGGTCTGCAGGAGGCGGTGCGCCGCGTCGGCGGGCGGTTCTTCGAGGCTCAGCGCTTCCAGGTGCGGGACCAGGGCCGGATCGACAGCGCGCAGGAACTCGCCGAACGACATCGGCCCCATGTGCAGGTACTCGATGCGCCCGACCGGCATGGAGAACGAGTGGTCCGCAAGGGCGAACTCCAGCAGGGAGCCCGCTGCAAGCACCGGGATCTCCGGCCGATCCTCGTAGAGGTACCGCATCGCGAGCAGCGCGTGCGGCGCAGCCTGCACTTCGTCCAGAAACAGGATCGAGCCGGCCAGACGGACCCCGCCCAGAGCCTCCAGCCTCCAACTCGCGTGTACCAGGCGACCGGTGTCAAGGCTCTTGAACACGTCGTCCAGGTAGAGGTTCCGCTCCAGGTTGACCTCGCACAGCCCCATGCCGGCTGCGGCGGCGAACTGGCGCACGAGCGTCGTCTTGCCGACCTGACGAGCCCCGCGCAGCACCAGCGGCTTGCGTCGGCGACGTTCGAGCCAGCGGCGCAGAGTCCCCTCGATGAACCGTTCCATCGATCTAAGAACGGCTAACCATGTCATTGAATGTGACGAAATAGACGCCTGTTTGAGCATATCCTGTGTGATTGGGAGCGAGCGCTGTGCCGTCAGGCAGGTGCGCGTCGATCCAGCGCCACGGCGATCTGCTCGGCGTGGTGGCACGCCACGCGGCGGCCGGTCGAGTAATCGCGCGGGTCCGGCTCTTCTTCATGGCAGCGCTCGGTCGCATGGGGACAGCGTGGATGGTACCGGCACCCGGCAGGCGGAGCGGCGGGGTTGGGCGGCTCCCCGTCCGGGGCCGACGAGCGGATCGGCCGCGCCGGATCCGGGACCGGCGACGAGGCGACCAGCTCCCGGGTGTAGGGATGCGCGGGCTCCGCCAGCACCTCGCCGGCCGTGCCGGTCTCGACGATGCGTCCCAGGTACATCACAGCCACGCGATCGCACAGATAGCTCACCACCGACAGATCGTGCGAGACGAACAGCAAGGCCAAGCCGAGCTCGCGGCGCAGCGTTGCGATCAGATTGAGGATCTGCGCGCGGAGCGACACGTCCAGCGCGGAGACCGGCTCGTCGGCGATGATCAGCGTCGGCCGGATCACCACCGCGCGGGCGATGGCGATCCGCTGCCGCTGACCCCCTGAGAGCTCGTGAGCGTACCGGCGGGCATCGTCTGCGCCCAGTCCCACCGCCTCCAGCACCTCGCGCACCCGCTCGCGGCGGGACCGGCGCGTGCCCTCCCGGTGGATCTCCAGCGGCTCGGCGACCGCCCGCCCCACCCTCATGCGCGGGTTCAGCGACGCGCCGGGATCCTGGAAGATCATCTGCATGCCGCGCCGCAGCTCGCGGCTGCGGGCGCCGGCGGCAGCCGTGAGGTCCGCGCCGTCGAAGCGCACCGTTCCGGACGAGACCGGCACGAGCCCGTAGATCGCCCGGCTCAACGACGTCTTGCCGCATCCGGTTTCACCCACCAGACCCAGGGACGCTCCACGCTCGATGGCGAGCGATGCCGCGTCCACCGCCCTGAACCGCCGGCCCGGATGGAACAGTCGTTGCGACGGCAACGCATAGGTGACGGTCAGCGCCTCCACCTCAAGCAGCGGCATCCCGCTCATGGCGCCGTCCCGGTTCGGGGATGATGGCAGAACGCCGCATGCTCGCCGGCGACGGCCACCCGTGGCGGAACGATCCGCCGGCACCCCTCGTCGGCCAGTCCGCAGCGCGGCGCAAAGCGGCACGCGGCGAGCTCATCGGCCGGCGCCGGGAGCTGACCCGGGATGGTCGCCAACAGGCCGCCGGCCCGAGCCGCGTCGGGCACGCACGCCAGCAGCGCGCGGGTGTACGGGTGCGCCGGGCTGCGGTAGATCCGTTCCACCGGACCGCACTCGGCGATCTGGCCGCAGTAGATGACCGCAACCCGGTCGGCCACGTTGGCCACCACGCCCAGGTCGTGGGTGATGAACAGCATGGCCATGTCCAGCTCGGCCTGCCGCTCGCGCAGCAGGGCAAGGATGCGCGCCTGCACGGTCACGTCCAGCGCGGTCGTCGGCTCGTCGGCGATCAGCAGCCGCGGCCGGCACGCCAGCGCCATGGCGATCATCACCCGCTGGCGCTGGCCGCCGGAGAGCTGGTGCGGGTAGGCGCGCAGGCGTGCGGTCGGCTCCGCCATGCGGACCATCGCCAGCAGGTCCACGACCCGCGCGCGGGCAGCGCGGCGGCTGACCGGCTCGTGCGCCCGGATCATCTCGACGATCTGATCGCCGATGCGGACGACCGGGTTCAGCGCCGTCATCGGCTCCTGGAACACCATTGCCACGTCGCGGCCGGTCATCGCTCGACGCTCCCTCGGAGGCACGGCCAGCAGGTCGACGCCTCCGAGCTCGATGCCCCCGGCCGCCACCGTCACCGCCGGCTCGGGCAGCAGACCCATGATCGCGAGCGCGGTCAGGCTCTTGCCGCTCCCCGACTCTCCGACCAGCGCCATCGACTCGTTCTGCCGGACGGCGAGCGACAGGCAGTCGACGACGGCTCTCCGCGCCCCATCGACCCGCGCTTCCAGCACCAGGTCGCGGATGGCAAGAAGCGCCTGCATCATCGGGCCCGCGTCGAGAACGCGTCCTTGAGACGCGGGTCGAGGCGGTCGCGCACCGCATCGCCGACCACATTCAGTGAGAACGCGCTGAGCGCGATCATCAGCCCGGGAAACAGCAGCAGCCACGGCGCGCGCGTGATGTAGATCCGCGACTCGGCGAGCATGTTGCCCCAGGTCGGCGTCTCCGGCGGCACGCCCAACCCGAGGAAATCGAGCGACGCCGCCTGCAGCTGCGCGAACGCGAACACGAAGCTGGCCTGCACGAACAGCGGCGACAACAGGTTCGGCAGCAGGTGCCGGAAGACGATGCGGGCCGTGCTGCCGCCCATGCCGCGGGCTGCCTCCACCCACGACTCCGTGTTCAGCCGTAGCGACACGCCGTAGACGATGCGCGCCGTGGTGGTCAGGTACACGGCTCCGATCGCGACGATCGAGTTCTCGACCCCCCGGCCCAGGATCACGATCAGGGCCAGCGCCAGCAGCAGCGACGGAAACGCCATGAGCACGTCGACGCCGCGCATCAGCACCAGGCCGACGCGCGGGAAGACCGCCGACACCACCCCGCACAGCACGCCTCCCGCCAGGGCGAGCACCACCACGCCGACCCCGATCAGGAGCGCCATGCGCGACCCGTGTATCACCCGCGAGAGGGTGTCCCGGCCGAAGTGATCGGTCCCGAACGGGTGCGCCGCGCCCGGCGGTGACAGCCTGGCCAGCGGATCGATCTCGTTCGGGTCCGCCGGCGCCACCCACGGCGCGAACAGCGCGCACGCGGCGATGCAGAGGATGATCACGAAGCCGGCGAGCGCCAGGCGCCGGCCGGCGAACAGGCGCTTCAGCGGCGCCGGAGTCATCGCAGCTTCACCCTGGGATCGAGCCACGCATAAAGCAGGTCGACGACGAGGTTGATCACCAGGTACAGGACCACGATCATCAGGATGACGCCCTTGATGACCGGGTAGTCGCGCCGCAGGATCGATTGCACCACCGTCCGGCCCACGCCGGGGAGCGCGAACACGGTCTCGGTCACCACCGCCTCGGAGATCAGCGCGGCGATGGTGAACCCCAGCGCGGACACCACGGTGAGCAGCGCGTTGCGGAACACGTGCCGGACGACCACCAGGGCGGGATGGACCCCCTTGGCGCGGGCGGTACGTACGTAGTCCTCCCCCGCGACGTCGAGCATGCTGGCGCGCGTCAGGCGGATGATGAGCGCCGCGTTCGGCGCCGCCAGGGCCGCCGACGGCAACAGCAGGTGGCGCAGGTTCGCCAGGCCGCCGTCGCCGAAGATCGACGGATACCCCGAGCTCGGCAGCCAGCCGAGCGTGGCGGCGAAGACCAGGATCAGGTACAGCCCGACCCAGAAGGTCGGCACCGACGCCAGGAACATCGCGATCCCGGACAGGACCTGGTCGAAGCGGCTGGCGCGGCGGGCCGCGGCCAGCATCCCGATCGGCAGCCCCAGGCAGACGATCCAGACCATGGTCATGAGCGCCAGCAGGGTGCTGGTCTCCAGTCCGTCGACGATCAGCTCCAGGACCGGAACCTGGAAGAAGATCGAGCGGCCCAGGTCGCCCCGGCCTACCGCGCGCAGCCAGTGCACGTACTGGATCACCAGCGGGGCATCGAGCCCCATCTCGCCGCGCAGGGTCGCCACCTCCTCCGGCGTCGCGGCGTCTCCCAGGAGGATCGCGGCGGGATCGCCCGGAATCAGGCGGACGAAGATGAAGACCAGAAACGACGCCGCCAGCAGCGTCGGAACGAACGTCCCGAGTCGACGAAGCAGATAGCGAGGCACGATGGAGCCTATGGGCGCGACAGAGGGCGCGCGCCGTGCGCGGATGGTGCCCCGGCCGGCGACCGGGACACCATCCCCTGCACGGCCGGGGAGATGTCAGGCGCCGCTACTTGGAGACACCCCAGAAGTGGGGCCAGATCAACGTCGTGGCCTCGATCCCCGAGAGTGCCGGCGAGGCGATGTTGTACGTGTAGACGTCGCCGGTCTTCATGGTCGGCACCTGCAGGTAGATCAGCTCCTGGATCCGGTCCCAGGTCGCCTTGCGGTCGCCCGGGTCGTTGGTGACCGTGAAGGCGCCGGCGAGCTCCTGCTTCTCCGCCGTCGTCCACCATCCGGGGTAGTTGTCGTTCATCACGGAGATCAGGATCGGATCCGGGACGAACCCGTGGTGGGTGAAGAACAGGTCCCACTGGTCCGGTTGCGCCCGCTTCTGGATCAGGGTCGCCCAGTCCACGACCACCATCTGCACGTTGATGCCGGCTTCCAGGAGCTGGCGGGTGAACACCACCGCCTGGTCGTAGTGGAACGCGTAGTTGGTCGACACCAGGAACTTGATCGGCGTCCCGTCATAGCCGGCCTGCTCGGCCAGCCCGCGTGCCTTCTCGGCATCCCCCTCGCTGAAGCTCGCCGCACCGGCATCGGAGTACCAGAAGTTGCCCTGCGGCAGGAACGAGCCGTTGGCGCGCCACAGCTTCTCGGGGCCGATCGATACCCGCAACGCGTCTTCCTTGTTGAGCGCGGCCTGGATCGCCTGGCGCAGGGTGAAGTTCTCCTGCAATGGCCCCGCCTTCGAGTTCATGAACACCAGGCCGAAGATCGGACCGCCGTTCAGGACCACCTCCACCGCCGGGTCTGCATCCAGCGAGTCGAACAGGTCGCTCGGTATGCTCTCGGCGTAGTCGTAGTCCCCGGCCATCAGGCCGCTGACGCGCGTACCGGGATCGGGAACGGGAATGAAGCGCAGCGTCTCGAAGTCGGCCAGCCGCTCGCCGGCGTATCCGCTCGCGTCGCCCGACGGCCCGGCGTAGCCGTCGAACCGGACCAGCTCGACGTAGCGGTTCGGCCGCCATTCGCCGAACCGGTACGGTCCGGTGCCGATATAGTCCGAGACGTCGATCGGCGCACTGCCGGCCGCCGCCGCAACCCGCTCGGGATAGATGGCCGGCCCCCCGTTGATGAACGCCATCAGGTTCTTCCACGGCCCGAACGGCGTGGTGAACGTCAGCCGCACGGCGTGGCTCCCTGCCGCCGAGACCTCGGAGATGTTGGCGAACAGCAGCTTGCCTCGCGACCCGTGCTCGCCCCAGCGCTGCAGCGACGCCACGACGTCCGCCGACGTCATGGGCTGACCGTCGTGGAACCGCACCCCTTCGCGGAGCTGGATCGTGATGGTCGTGCCGTCCGCGCTCACCGTCTCGCCGGTGGCCAGCAGCGGCTGCGGTTCGTAGTTGCCGTCGAAGGTGTACAGCCCCTCGAACACGTGGTGGGCGATGGTGGTCGCCAGATCCGAGGTCACCACGTGCTGATCCAGACTCGGCGGCTCGCCGACGGTCGCGTAGCGCAGCGTCCCGTCGGCAAGCGCGGCCGGAGCGGTGGCCAGCGCCAGACCCAGGGCCGCGGCACCGGCGACGATTCGAGCTGAGGCTCGGAAGTTTCTCATCGTTCCTCCTCCTGTCACCCCGTACGCGAATGACCGCGTATCATGATGGTGGTGGCGCGCACATTGAAAATGGTTTTCAGAAATGTCAACCCCGCAGCGCCATGAAGGGGGGATGGTGAAAACGAATCCCAAGAATGGCCGAGACGGAACACGCGATCTGCTTTCGCAGATCGTTCGCGCCACGCCGAGCATGAGCCGCGCGGAGCGGCGCGTCGGTGACCTGGTGAGCTCGGACATCGACTTCGCCGTGCATGCCCATACCCGCGACATCGCCGCGCGAGCGGGGGTGAGCACGTCCACGGTGACGCGTTTCTGCCGATCGGTCGGATGCGAAGGGCTGCGCGACCTGAAGCTGGCCCTGGCGAAGATGCAGGCGGTCGGTGACCGCTATCTGCACCCGCCGCTGGCGCTCATCGAGGCCACCGAGGCGGTGACGGAGATCGTTTCGTCACTCCGCCGCGTCCTGGACACGCTGACCGAGCAGGTCGACGGGGAAGCGCTGCAGCGCGCGGCGACGACGATCGCCGGCGCCGAGCGGGTGCTGATCTTCGGGGGCGGGGGCGGTTCCTCGATGGCGGCCATGGAAGCCGAGAACCGCCTGTTCCGGTTGGGGATCCGGGCGACCCACTGCAACGACGCCCAACTGCAGCTCATGATGGCGGCGACGCTCAAGCGCCGCGACGTGCTGATCCTGCTGTCGATCACCGGCAACTACGAGCCGATCGTGCAGGCGGCCGAGGTCGCCGGTCAGTACGGTGGGCACACCATCGCCGTGACCGCGCCCGACTCGCGGCTCGCGCAGGCGGCGACCGAGGTGGTGCCGTTCCAGATCCCCGAGCCGGCGAACATCCTGGTGCCCACCCCCGCGCGCTACATGCTGCTCGCCCTGTTCGACATGATCGCCTATGAGGTGGCGGAAATCCGCGGCGAGCCCGCGATGGAGTCGATGCGCCGCATCAAGTACCACCTGGTGCGCACGCGCGACGCCGACGACTCGAAGCCACTCGGCGACTGAGCCTTACCGGAGCGTCGCCTGCAGGGTGATCTCCGGGCCGGCCAGCGCGCGGGAGACCGGGCAGCCGCTCTTGGTCGCCTCCGCGATCTCCTGGAACTTCGCGGCGTCGATGCCCGGCACCTCCGCCTCGCACACCAGCGCGATGGTGGTGATGGTGGGGCCGCCGTCGGTCATCTCCAGGGAGACGTCCGCGGTGGTGCTGACGCGGGTCGGGGTGTGGCCGGCCTCGGCCAGGCCGTGCGACAGCGCCATCGAGTAGCAGCCGGCGTGCGCCGCCGCCAGGAGCTCCTCCGGGTTGCTGCCCGCGCCTTCCTCGAACCGTGAGCTGAACGTGAACGGCTGCTCGAAGCGGCCGCCGATCGACATCGTGCCGCTGCCGCCCTTGAGATCGCCCTTCCATTCCGCCTGTGCTGATCGAACTCCCATCGAATCCTCCTGTGGGTTGACCGTTCACCGCACGCCGCGGCGCCGGTTCCTTACGTAGTCGGCGAAGATATATTCGCCCAGTTCGCCGGGCGCCGCGTAGTAGGCGCGCCCGCGGTTGATCTGCGACAGCTCCTCGACGAACTCCACCAGGTACGGGTCCTCGGTCACCATGAAGGTGGTGATGACGATCCCGTAGCGCTTGCACTCGGCCGCCTCGTCCAGCGTCTGGTTGACGATCTTGGGGTCGAGCCCGAAGGAGTTCTTGTAGATCCGTCCGTCCTCGAAGATGGCCGACGGCTTTCCGTCGGTGATCATGAAGACCTGCTTGTTGGCGTGCCGCTCGGCGCGCAGCACCGACTGCGCGAGCTGCAGCCCGGCCTTGGTGTTGGTGTGGTAGGGCCCGACCCGCAGGTAGGGGATGCTGCCCACGTCGATCAGCTTGGCGTCGTCGCCGAAGTAGGCGACGTGGAGGCTGTCGCGCGGGTACTGCGTCATGATCAGCTCGGACAGCGCCAGCGCCACCTGCTTGGCCGGGGTGATCCGGTCCTCGCCGTACAGGATCATGCTGTGGCTGATGTCGATCAGCAGCACGGTCGCGCACGACGACTGGTGCTCGCTCTCGTACACCTCGAAGTCCTGCTCCTGCAGGGTGATGTCGTCCAGCCCGCCGCGCTTGACGGCGTTGCTGATGGTGCCCAGCGCGTCGATCTGGGTGATCGGGTCGCCGGCGCGGTAGCCGCGCGTCTCGGTCGTGCGCTCGCCGCCCTCGCCGGTGTGCGGCACGCGGTGCTGGCCGAAGCCGCCCTTGGCCAGGTTGCGGAAGACCAGCGCCAGCGACTCCTTGCGGATGCGCTGCTCGCCGCGCGCGGTCAGGCTGTAGCCGCCTTCGCCGTCGCGCTCGATCAGGTTCTCGTCCTCCAGCCGGTCGCGGAACTCCTCCAGGTCGACGTCCGCGTCGATCATGCCGCGCTCCTGCAGGTAGCGCATCCACTGCAGCACCCGGTCGACGTCCCCGGACGCCTGCAGCAGCAGGAAGTTGAACAGGCTGAGCAGGTCCTCGAAGGCCGCCACCGCGGCGGCCAGCGAGTCGTCCCACTTCAGGTAGCGCCAGTGCATGGAGCCCGCCTCAGGCGGTGTCGTCGTCGGTCATCTGGTCGAACATCGCCTTGAGCATGTCCCGGTAGGAGGTCGAGCTCTCCAGGTCGCGCTTGGACAGCATGGAGTGCTGATGCAGGCCCTCCAGCACCAGCTCCATCCCCAGCCCCAACTCCTCCGGCTCGTCGATGCGGAAGCGCTCGGCGGCCATGTCGCGCAGCCCCGCCACCCGCCCGAATCGGCGGATGTACTCCTCGGTGGCCAGATCGTCCGAGGTGTCCACGGTCTGCCCCTCCGCGAACCAGCTCACGATGGGTTGATAGACGGAGTCGGTCTCGTCCGCTTCCGGCCGCTCCGCGCGCTCTGCCTGCCCCGATCGCCCGGCGCGCCGCTGACCGCCGCGCTCGCCGCCATCGCGCGAGCGCACGTCCGGCGTCGGCAGGTAGCGGCGGAAGGTGCGCTTGACCGCCTGGCCGATGATCTTGCGGGCCACCAGCACCGGGCCCTCCTGCTCGCCCTCGTAGACCAGCTCCATCTTGCCGGTCATGGCGGTCAGCGCCGTGTGCAGGTCGGTCAGTCGCGGGTAGATCACCGGCTCGCCCAGGCGGGCGGCGCGCCGCTCCATGTTGCTGAGCACGTTCTCCAGCAACGCGATCGGCATGCGCGCCGACACGCCGGACTTCTGGTCCACGAACTCGCTCTTGCGCGCCTCGAAGGTGACCTCCTCGATCAGCTCCTTGAAGTAGCGCGGCACGCGCAGCTCGTAGTCGCCGTCGCGCTCCGTCCACGCCTCCTGCGCCGTGATCGCCATGGCGTGCTCCATGCGGTCCGGGTAGTGGGTGATGATCTGCGAGTCGATGCGGTCCTTGAGCGGGGTGATGATGTTGCCGCGGTTGGTGTAGTCCTCGGGGTTTGCCGAAAAGACGAGCTGGATGTCCAGGGGGATGCGGATCGGGAACCCGCGGATCTGGATGTCCTCCTCCTCCAGCACGTTGAGCAGCGCCACCTGGATGCGCGGCGCCAGGTCGGGCAGCTCGTTGATGGCGAAGATGCCGCGGTTGGTGCGCGGGACGATCCCGTAGTGGATGACGCCCTCGTCGGCGTAGGAGAGCCGCTTGGTGGCCGCCTTGATCGGGTCGATGTCGCCGACCAGGTCGGCCACGGTCACGTCGGGGGTGGCGAGCTTCTCGTGGTAGCGCTCGTCGCGGTGCATCCAGTCGATCGGCAGGTCGTCGCCCTGCTCCTGCACGCGCTGCCGGGAGGCGGCCAGGATCGGCTCGAACGGGCTCTCGTTGAGGTCGCTGCCGGCGATCACGGGCGCGTGCTCGTCCAGGAAGCCGGCCAGCGCGCGCAGGATGCGCGACTTGGCCTGGCCGCGCAGGCCGAGCAGGATGAAGTCGTGCCGCGACAGGATCGCGTTGACGATCCCGGGCAGCACGGTCTTGTCGTAGCCGATGATGCCCGGAAACAGCGGCTGGTCCGCGCGCAGGCGGGCGAGCAGGTTGGCGCGCAGCTCCTCCTTGACCGAGCGTTGCCGGTAGCCGGATGCCTTGAGCTGGCCGAACGTCGATGGCAGAGATGTCGACGGAAGGGATGAAGTGCCGGTCACATGCTCACCATAGGCGACGGACGCCGTACCGGTCGAACGGCTCCTCGACCGATATCAGGACGGCATCCAGCCGAAGCGCCTGTGCGATCAGCATCCGGTCGAAGGGATCGCGCACGGGCCCCGGCAGGCGCCCGGCACGCTCGCCGTCCGCCACGGTGATCGCGAGCGGCTGGAAGCCCTGGTCCAGGAGGCAGCCGGTGACATCCTCCGCCACGACGGCCGCACCCGGAAGGCGTCCAAGGCGGTACTTGGTCGCGATCTCCCAGGCGGACGCGGCGCTGACCAGCACGTCGTTGGCACCGTCGTCGATCGCCTGACGGGCCACTGCTGTCAGGCGATCGCTACCCGCAAGCCACCACAGCAGCGCATGCGTGTCCAGCAGTACCCTCACCGATCATGATTCCCAGCGGGCCAACTCGTCCTCCGGCAACGGTTCGAAGAAGCTGTCGTCAACGGTGATGTGATCCTTCAGCGCCCCGAACCGCCGCGTCCCACGCATGCCCCCGATGCTCACCAGCCTCGCGACCGGATCGCCGTTGCGGGCGATCACCACTTCCTCACCCGCCTCCGCTCGCGCCAGAAGCCGGGAGAGCTGCGACTTGGCATGGTGAACGTTCACGACCACATGCGACTCGTTCATCTTAGCTAGGATCATAGCTAACATCACGGATGTCAAGCGTGTGACGTGACCCGGGCCGCTGCGGCCGCGCTTCGTACTTCCGCGCTCAGCCCTGCCTGCCCAGGTCCATCAGGACCTTGGACAGGATGCCGCCGGCGGCCAGGTATTCGATCTCCAGAGCGGTGTCGATGCGGGCGGTGGCGGTGAAGCGCGTGACCTGACCGTCGTCCGCGGTCGCCGTCACCGTCACCTGCTGACCGGGCGTCAGGCCGCCGGACAACCCGCTGACGTCGAACCGCTCGCGGCCGGACAGGCCCAGGCCGGCGGCGGACTCGCCCGGCTGGAACTCCAGTGGCAGTATCCCCATGCCGACCAGGTTGGAGCGGTGGATGCGCTCGTAGCTCTGCGCGATCACCGCCCGCACGCCGAGCAGCGCCGGCCCCTTGGCCGCCCAGTCGCGGCTGGAACCGGCGCCGTATTCCTGGCCGGCCAGCACGATGAGCGGCACGTCATCGTCACGGTAGCGGACCGCGGCGTCGAACACGGACAGGCGATCGCCGGACGGCCGGTGCTCGGTCACGCCGCCCTCGGTGCCGGCAACCAACTGGTTCTTGATGCGGATGTTCGCGAACGTGCCGCGCATCATCACCTCGTGGTTGCCGCGGCGCGCGCCGTACTGGTTGAAATCGGCGCGTGCCACCCCGTGCTGCAGCAGGTAGCGGCCGGCCGGGCTGTCGGCGGCGATGCCGCCGGCCGGCGAGATGTGGTCCGTGGTGATCGAGTCGCCCAGCACCAGCAGTGCGCGCGCGCCGGCGATGTCCGACACCGGCGGCGTCTCCCGGCCGAAGTCCGCGAAGAACGGGGGCTCCTGGATATAGGTCGAATCCGCCTCCCACGCGTAGCGCGTGCCGCCCGAGCCTTCGATGGCGCTCCACGCCGGATTGCCGGAAAAGACGTCGCGGTAGCGGTCCGCGAACTGGTCGGCGCTGACCGAATCGGCCACCGCCTCCGTGATCTCGGCGTTGCTGGGCCAGATGTCGTGCAGGTAGACAGGAGCCCCGTCGTCGCCGCGGCCGATCGGATCGCTCGTCAGGTCGATGTCGACCGTGCCGGCCAGCGCGTAGGCGACCACCAGCGGCGGCGATGCCAGGTAGTTGGCGCGCACGGCCGCGTGCACGCGGCCCTCGAAGTTGCGGTTGCCGGAGAGCACTGCGGCGGCAACCAGGTCGGCCGACTCCACGGCCGCGGTCACCGACTCCGGCAGCGGTCCGGAGTTGCCGATACAGGTGGTGCAGCCGTAACCGACCACGTCGAAGCCCAGCTCGGCCAGCGGCGCGAGCAGGCCGGCGGACCCCAGGTAGTCGGTGACCACGCGCGAGCCGGGCGCCAGGCTGGTCTTCACGTACGGCGGCACCTGCAGTCCGCGCCGTCGCGCGTTGCGCGCCAGCAGGCCGGCGCCGACCATGACGCTGGGGTTGGAGGTGTTCGTGCACGAGGTGATGGCGGCGATCACCACCGCGCCGTGGCGCAGGTCCGCCCGGTCGCCGTTGCTGCCGACCCGTGCGGCTGCCTGCCGTGCCGCCTCGTCGAGCCCGTAGCCGCGCTCAGCGACCGGAGCCGCCAGAGACTCGGCGAAACGGCGCTTCATCTGGCCGAGAGGCACGCGGTCCTGCGGCCGCTTGGGGCCGGCCAGGACCGCCTGCACCGAGCCCAGGTCCAGCTCCAGGGTGGCGCTGTAGCGGGGATCCGGCGCATCGTCGCTGCGGAACAACCCCTGCGCGCGGCAGTACGCTGCGACCCGCTCCACCTCGTCGTCGCCGCGCCCGGTCAGACGCAGGTAGCGCAGCGTCTCGGAGTCCACCGGGAAGAACCCCACGGTCGCCCCGTACTCCGGCGCCATGTTGGCGATGGTGGCCCGGTCCGTCAGCGCCAGGCCCGCCAGGCCGGAGCCGAAGAACTCGACGAAGCTGCCGACCACGCCGTGGGAGCGCAGCATCTGCGTGACCGTCAGCGTCAGGTCGGTGGCGGTGACCCCTTCCGAGAGCCGGCCGGTCAGGCGCATGCCGACCACGTCGGGGAGCACCAGGTCGGACGGCTGGCCGAGCATCGCCGCCTCCGCCTCGATGCCGCCCACGCCCCAGCCCAGCACGCCCAGGCCGTTGATCATCGTGGTGTGCGAGTCGGTGCCGACCACGGTATCCGGGTAGGCCGCAGGCGGCGTGCCGCCCGCCGCATCGTCCCGCATCACGACCGACGCCAGGTGCTCCAGGTTGACCTGGTGGACGATGCCGGTCGCCGGCGGCACGACCCGGAAGTTCGCGAACGCCTGCTGCCCCCAGTGCAGGAAGCGGTAGCGCTCGGCGTTGCGCTCGAACTCGATCTCTGCGTTGCGCGCGAGTGCGTCCGCCGAGCCGAAGCGGTCAACCTGCACCGAGTGGTCGATGACGAGATCGACCGGGATCGACGGATTGACCCGCTGCGGGTCGCCGCCGGCGCGCGCCAGCGCGTCGCGCATCGCCGCCAGATCGAGCACCGCGGGCACGCCGGTGAAGTCCTGCATGACCACGCGCGCGGGCATGAACGGCACGCTCGGCCGTTCCCGGTCCTGCGGCCGCCAGCCGGCGACCGCCTCGACGTGCTCGCGCGTGACCGCCGGCCCGCCGCCTGCGGCCGCGCTGTGGCGCAGCACCGACTCCAGCAGGATGCGGATCGAGTACGGCAGTTCCGCCAGCCGCGTCAGTCCCGCATCCTGCAGCGCCCCCAGCCGGTAGTAGCGCAGCCGCTCCGCGCCGGCGCGCAGTTCATCCAATGCGTGGAAATGGTCGCTCATTCGTTTCAGCCTCCGTGGGTCGGGCGCTCGGGGTCGTTCGGGCCGCGCAGAGCGGCGTGCAGCACCTCTGCGGGGTGCAGGGCACGGCGTCCGGTGCCGTGCATGATCTGGTGCCGGCAACTCGTGCCGGCTGCGACCACCGTGCCGCCGCCGTCCAGCGACCGCACCGCCGGCAGCAGGCGCCGCTCGGCCATGGTCATCGACACGTCGTAGTGCTCGGCCTCGTAGCCGAAGGAGCCGGCCATGCCGCAGCAGCCGGAGTCCACCTCGGTCACCTCCGCGCCGGTGAGCGCCAGCGTGCTTTTGCCGGGCCCGGTGCCGATCAGCGCCTTCTGGTGACAGTGACCGTGCAGCAGCAGCCGCCCCAAGCTGCCGGCCCGGTCGAGGCCGTTCAGATCGAGGTCGAGCTCGCCGTTCGCGTGAGCCTGCTCCACCAGCTCCTCGAAGGTCTTCACGTGCTCGGCGACCAGCGCGGCGTCCTCGTCGTCGGGCAACAGCGACCGGTACTCGTCGCGAATGGCCGACACGCAACTCGGCTCCAGCCCGACGATCGGCACGCCGGCACGAGCCAGAGGCGCCAGGCGGGCGACGGTCGCGCGGGCGGCCTGCCGGGCGCGCCGCACCAGGCCCTTGGAGAGCATCGGCCGCCCACAGCAGCCGTACGCGGGCACGGTCACCGCGAAGCCGGCCTGTTCCAGCACCTCGGTGGCGGCGCGCGCCACCTCCGGCGTGTTGAAGCTGTTGAAGGTGTCCGGGAACAGCGCCACCGCGCGCTCGGACGGCACGCGGTCGAGCCCGCGGCGGCGAGCCCAGGCGGGGAAGGGACTGCCGCTGAACGCCGGCAGGGTGCGCTGAGCGCTGATGCCGGCGAACCGCTCGAGGAGGCGCCTGACCGGCGCCGGCGCCACCAGCCGGTTGACCGCGCCGGCCAGAGGCCCCGCCAGCAGCCGGCTGGCGCGGCCGATGTCCGCGAACAGCCGCGAGCGCAGCGGCAGCCGGTGCCGGTCGTAGTAGGTGGCCAGGAACTCGATCTTGATCTTGGCCATGTCGACCGACGACGGACACTCGGCCTTGCAGGCCTTGCACTCGATGCAGAGGTCCATCACTTCGAACATGCGCTCGCTGGTGAGCTCATCGTGCGGGAGCGTGCCGGACAGCGCGGCCCGCAGCGCGTTGGCCCGCCCGCGCGTGGAGTGTTCCTCCTCGCGCGTGGCCATGAAGCTCGGACACATGGTGCCCTCGGTCCGCTTGCGGCAGATGCCGGCGCCGTTGCACATCTCCACGGCGCGCGTGAAGCCGTGGTCGCTGCGGAAGGCCAGGTGCTCGCGGTGCGGCTGCGTGCCGTACTCCTCGCCGTAGCGCAGCGACTCGGTCATCGGCGGCGCGTCCACGACGTTGCCCGGATTCAGGATGCCGTGCGGGTCGAAGGTGCCCTTGACCTCCTGGTAGAGCCGGTACAGGTCGGGGCCGAAGAAACTCTCGTTCTGCCAGCTCCGCGCGCGGCCGTCGCCGTGCTCGCTGGACAGGCTGCCGCCGAAGCGGCCGAGCAGCTCCAGCGCGAAGCTGGAGATGACCGGCAGCTTGTCCACCTCCGCGGCCAGCTTGGCGTTGATCAGCGGCCGGATGTGGATGCAGCCGGCACTGGCGTGTGCGTAGTAGGCCACGCGGGTGCCGATGTCGTTGCAGAACCGCTCGATGCCGGTCACGTACTCGGCCAGGTGCTCGACCGGGACCGCCGCGTCCTCGATGAACGGGATCGGCTTGTAGTCGCCCTTGATGCTCATCATCAGGCCGAGCCCGACCTTGCGCACCGTCCACACGTCGGTCTGCAGCGCGGGGTCGAGCGCCGGCACCACCGTGGCGCGCACGCCGTGGCGGCGCAGGTGATCGCCCAGCGCGTCGATGCGCTGCTTCAGCTCCCGCGGGCTGTCACCCGAGTACTCCGTGATCAGCACGCAGTTCGGGGTGCCTGCGATGAAGCCGGTCATCAGCCGCGCGTACTGGGGCACCTCGCGGGCCAGCGTCAGGCCGAAGTTGTCGAGCAGCTCCACCGCCGACGGGTCGGTCTCCAGGATGGTCTCTACCGAGGACAGCGCCCTGAACAGGTCATCGAAGTGCACGACCGCGAGCGCCGTGTGAGCGGGCACGGGCACCAGGTTGAGGGTCAGCTCGGTCATCACCGCCAGCGTGCCCTCGGAGCCGCACACCAGCTTGGCCAGGTTGAAGTGGGGATCTTGCGGATAGGTGAAGCTGGCCCCGTCCACGAACCGGTCCAGGTTGTAGCCGCCGCAGCGCCGCCAGTGCGCCGGGGTGCCGGCCAGGATCGCCTCGCGCCCGCCGGCGGCGATGGCCGCCACGCCGCGATAGACCGAGCCTTCCAGGCCCGGCCGGGCCTGGTGGGTGGCCAGACCGTCGGCGTCGAGCGGGCCGAACCGGCAGCGGGTGCCGTCGGACAGGATCGCCTGCATGCCCAGCACGTGGTCGGCGGTCATGCCGTACAGGATCGAGTGGGAGCCGGTGGAGTTGTTGCCGACGATGCCGCCCATCGCGGCGCGGTTGCTGGAGGCGGGATCGGGCCCGAACTGCAGCCCGTGCGGGCGCAGGTAGCCGTTGAGCGCGTCCAGCACGATGCCCGGCTGCAGGCGGATCCAGCGCTCCTCGGCGTTGAGCTCCACCACCCGGTCCAGGAAGCGCGACGTGTCGATGACCAGCGCCTCGTTGACCGCCTGGCCCGCCAGGCTGCTGCCGGCCGCGCGCGGCAGGATCGGCACCTTGTGGCGAGCCGCCGCCTCGACGGCGGCGTGCACGTCCTCTTCGTCGCGGGCGATCAGCACGCCGTGCGGCATCACCTGGTAGATGCTGGCGTCGGTGCTGTACAGGATGCGCGTATACGTGTCGGTGCGCAGCTCCCCGCGCACCCGGCCGGCCAGCTCCGCCAGGAAGTCGGCGACGCCCTGCACGGTCTCCCGCGGCGGCGGCGCCGCCGGCCGTACGGCTACCGCCGCTTCAGCCATCGACTCCCTCCGCGAGCGCGCCCAAAGCGGCCAGGTCGACGTTGCCGCCGGTCAGGACGACGCCCACGCGGGAGCCCGCGAAGCGCTCCCGGTAGCGCAGCAGCGCGGCGATCGCGACGCCGGCCGAGGGCTCGATCAAGAGCTTGGTACGGGTGATGAAGGCGAGCGTGGCCGCCACGATCTCCCGATCGTCGACCAGCAGGATCTCGCGCACGCCGTCCCGGACCAGCGGGAAGGTGATGTCCCCCAGGCTGGTGCGCAGCCCCTCCGCCACCGTGTGCGGGGGGCGCTCCGGCTGCCGCACGCCGGTCCGCAGCGATTCATAGGCGTCGTCGGCCAGTTCCGGCTCGGCCGCGTACACGACCGGTGCACCGGCGGGCCAGCCCGTTCCGTCGGCTCCGTCGCCGCCCGACACCCCGGTGTCGGACTTCACGCCCGCATCGCCGGCCGCCGCGAGCACGGTGCCGGAGGTGAGGCCGCCGCCGCCGACCGGGACCAGCAGCGCGTCCAGCGGCCCGGCCTGCTGCATCAGTTCCAGCGCGACCGTACCCTGTCCCGCCACCACGTCTTCGTCGTCGTAGGGATGGATCACGTGCGCGCCGTCGGCGTCGGCGACCCGCTGCGTGGTGCCTTCCCGCTCGGCCAGGGTCGGCCCGCTCTCCACCGTGCGGGCGCCGTAGCCCTGCACGGCGCGACGCTTGATCTCCGTCGTGCCGCGGGGCATCACCACCGTCGCCGGGATGCCGCGTAGCCCGGCGGCGAACGCCACCGCCTGGCCGTGGTTGCCCGACGAATGCGTGGCCACCCCGGCTGCCGCCCGGTCGTCCGGCAGGCAGAACACGGCATTGCAGGCGCCGCGGCTCTTGAACGCCCCAACCTTCTGCAGGTTCTCGCACTTGAAGAAGAGACTCGCTCCCACGGCGCGATCGAAGTACCGGCTGGTGAACACCGGGGTGGCGTGCACGTGCGGTCGAATGCGCTCGGCCGCCTCGCGCACGTCGGCGATGGTCGGCAGGGTGGCTACGTCCATCCGTCTGAGTCCATCCGTCTGGAACTCCTACGCCCCCTTCGGTCGGAAGGCGGTGATCTCGGCCGGGTCGCACTCCAGGCGCGGGCCGCCGAGAAGATCGATGCAGTAGGGGATGGCGGGAAAGACCGCCTCCAGGCACTGCTCGATGGCGCGCGGGCGGCCCGGCAGGTTCAGGATCAGGGCGCCGCCGCGAACCCCCGCGGTCTGGCGGGAGAGGATCGCCGTCGGCACGTAGCGCAGCGACACCTGCCGCATCAGCTCCCCGAAGCCGGGCAGCATCTTCCGGCAGACCGCCTCGGTCGCCTCCGGCGTGACGTCGCGGAGGGCCGGTCCGGTGCCGCCGGTGGTGACGATCAGGCAGCAGCCGTCCTGGTCGGCCATCCGGCACATCGCCTCCTGAAGCTGGTCCTGCTCGTCGGGGAGGACCTGGTAGACCGGCTCGAACGGAGTCGTCAGGTAGCGCTCCAGCAGGGCCACCACCGCCTTGCCCGGCGTGTCCTCGTACACGCCGGCGCTGGCCCGGTCCGATACGTTGATGATGCCGATGCGGGTCGTCATGAGTCCCTGACAGAGTACCGTCAAACGGGTTGACGAGGCCACGGACTACCGATACCAGAGTGTTGGACTGGAGACATGGAACCGATTGAAGCACGGCCGCTGTCCGGCGCGCTCGGGGCCGAGATCACCGGCGTGGATCTGAGCCGGCCGCTCGGCACGGACGCGGCGGCGGAGATCCGGCAGGCACTCCTGGACCACCTGGTGATCTTCTTCCCGTCTCAGAAGCTGACTCCGAAGTCGCTGCTCGCCTTTGCCCGGTGTCTTGGCGAGCCGCTCGCCTACCCGCAGCTTCAGGGCCTGCCCGAGGAACCGCTGGTGACCGCGGTCACCAAGCTGGAGCATGAGCGGGTCGCCTTCGGCGGCGTGTGGCACACCGACACCAGCTACCTGGAGCGGCCGCCGATGGGCAGCCTGCTGTACGCGGTGGAGCTGCCTCCGTGGGGCGGGGACACCTTGTTCGCCAACCAGTACCTGGCTTACGAGCGGCTCTCGGAGGGACTGCGACGGACCCTCGCCGGGATGACCGCCGTCTACACCTCCGCCAAGCCGGCGGTGGCCGCGACGCGGGAGGAGCGCCTGCGGGAGCAGGGCGTACCCGCGAAGGTGCTCACCAGCGAGCACCCGGTGGTGCGCACCCACCCGGAGACCGGGCGCAAGGCGCTGTACGTGAACCGCGGGCACACGTCGCACTTCAAGGGCTGGAGCGAAGCGGAGAGCCAGCCGCTGCTGGAGTACCTGTTTCAGCACCAGGTGCAGCCGGAGCTCACCTGCCGCTACCGCTGGCAGCCCGGCTCGCTGGCGATCTGGGACAACCGCTGCACCCAGCACCTGCCGATCAACGACTATCACGGCTTCCGGCGGGTGATGCACCGCGTGACGCTGGCCGGCGACCGTCCGTCCTGATATCCGGGACGCCCTCTTCCCTCGCCGGCCGGTTTTGAGCATACTTCCCGGCATGTCAAGGCGATGTGCGCTGACGGGGAAGGGTCCGCTCAGCGGCAACAACGTATCGCACGCGCACAACAAGACGCGGCGCGTGCAGCGGCCCAACGTCCAGGAGAAGCGGCTGTACGTGCCGGAGCTCGGCCGGATGGTGCGTCTCAAGCTGTCGACGCGGGCGCTGCGCACGGTGAACAAGAAGGGTCTGATGCGATTCCTCAAGGACGAGGGCCTGACCCTCAAGGATGTGGCGCGTCCGTTGAGCGACCCGCGACCAGGGAGCAACCCGCGACCAGGGAACGGCCCGCGACCGGAGAACGGCTGATGAAACCCGACATCCATCCCGAGTACCGGCCGGTCGTGTTCAAGGACGCGGCCAGCGACTTCCAGTTCCTGACCCGCTCCACCGTCAAGTCCAGGGAGACGGTGGTCTGGGAGGACGGCAACGAGTACCCGCTGGTGACCCTGGAAATCTCCAGCGCGTCCCATCCGTTCTTCACCGGCAAGCAGAAGCTCGTCGACACCGCCGGCCGCATCGAGCGGTTCCGGCGCAGGTACGGCCTCCCCGACGAGAGCTGACCCGGCCGCCCATGACGACCCGGCCGGCCACGCCGACCGGCAGTACCTGTGCGTGAGCGAAACGAGCCTCACTCGAAGGATGACGCTGCGCCGAGCATCTTTGCCCGGCTGGGCGTCCCCACGATCATCAACGCCGCGGGTCCCGCGACCCGCCTGGGCGGCGGTCGCGCCGACCCCGAGGTGGCCGCTGCCGTGGCGGAGGCGATGGGCCAGTGCGTGGCCATCGAGACGCTGCAGGAGCGCGCCAGCGAGATCATCGCCGAGCACACCGGCGCGGAGGCCGGGCTGGTCACCAGCGGCGCGGCCGCGGCGCTGCTGCTCGGTGCCGCCGCCTGCCTGACCGGCCTCGATCCCGACCGCATGGGGCGGTTGCCGCACGTGGCGGGCCGCAACCGCATCCTCATCCCTCGCAGCCACCGCAACCTGTACGACCATGCGCTGCGCACCGCCGGCGCCGAGCTCGTCGAGGTCGGCATCGCCGACCGGTTCTCAGGGGCCGGCGTCCGCGACACCGAGGCGTGGGAGCTGGGGGCCGCCATTGACGAGCGCACCGCCGCCATCGCCTACGTCGCCCAGTCCTACTCGCAGCCGCCCCTGGAGCAGGTGATCGCCGAGGCGCACGCGCGCGGCGTGCCGGTGATCGTCGACGCCGCCGGCCGGTTGCCGCCGCAGTCCAACCTGCGCGCCTTCATCGACGCCGGCGCCGACCTGGTGTGCTTCTCCGGGGGCAAGGCGATCGGCGGGCCGCAGGGGACGGGCATCCTGTGCGGCCGCCGCCGGCTGGTAGGCGCGGCGGCGCTGCAGCTCTTCGACCAGGACGTGCTGCCGGAACTGTGGCGCCCACCGTCGTGGATCGCCGGCGAGCCGCCGCTGGCAGGCGCCCCGCACCACGGCATCGGCCGCCCCTGCAAGGTCGGCAAGGAGCAGATCGCCGGCCTGCTGGTCGCCCTGCAGCGCTTCGCGGCGATCCCCGACCGCGAGCGGATCGCCGGCTGGCGGCGCCTGTCCGATCGGCTCGTCGAGCTGCTGGACGGCGCGCCGTGTCAGGCAACCATCGACGACGGCCGCGACGGCACCCCGATCGTGGAGGTGCGCCCGGAGCGGCGCGGCGCCCTGGAGCTCACCACCGCCCTGCTGGGCGGCGCCCCGCCCATTCACGTCAACGCGGGCGGCGTGCGCGAAGGGCTGCTGCGCTTCAGTCCTGCCTGCCTGTCCGAGGGCGAAGTGGCGGTGATCGGCGACCGCCTGCGCGCGCTCCTGTAGAGACCGCGCGCCGGAGCGCCTACGCGATCACTTCCCACCGCGGCCGGCCGGTGCGCAGGAAGTGGCCGATGGTCGTGATCGAGTCCTCCCAGAATCGACGGATCATCGCGGCGCCGGAGCCGGCGGTGTGCGGTGTGAGCACCACCTGCTCCATGCCGATCAGCGGGCTTTCGGGCGGCAGCGGCTCCGGGTCGAACACGTCGAGCGCAGCGCCGGCGATCCGGCCCGACTGGAGCGCCGCGATCAGCGCCTCCTGATCGACGACCTTGCCGCGCGACGTGTTGATCAGGATCGCGTGCGGCTGCATCGCGGCGAGCTCGCGCGCACCGATCAGCGCCGTGGTGCTCGCCAGCAGCGGGACATGGAGCGAGACGAAGTCGCTGGTGCGCAGGATCTCGCCCAGCCCGGCCGGCTCCGCGCCGCCGGCACGGATCTCCGCGCCGCTCCTGGCCGGATCGGTCGCCAGCACCCGCAACCCGAACGGCGCCGCGCGGGCGGCGACCGCCGCGCCGATGTGGCCGAAGCCGATCAGGCCCAGGGTCATGCCGGCCAGCGCCGGGCCGGTCGGCGGGTTGTCCTGGGAGTAGATTCCCCGACGGATGTGGCGGTCCTTGAGAACGATGCGGCGGTGCCGGGCGATGAGCACGCCGATCGTATGGTCGGCCACCACGTCGCGGGTCGCCTCCGGCGTGTTGCCGACGGCGATGCCGCGTGCGCGCGCCGCCGCGACCGGGATGTTGTCCGTGCCGCTGCCGCTGCGAACGATCAGGCGGCAGTCGGGCAACTCCGTGAGCACCGCCTCGGTAAGCAGGCGCCCGCCGCCGAATACCCATACCACCTTCGCGCCCCGCGCGGCTTCGATCAGCTCCGCGCCGTCGGCGCAGTCGCGATGGCGCAACTCGCCGCCGACGGCGGCGAGCCGCCCGGCCAGGTCGGCGGGGACGGCGAAATCGTCGCGGGAAACCAGCGCTACCAGCGCGTCCATGCGCTCATGCTACCATCCGCCGTCCTGATGACGGCCGGTGTGAGCGTATCCCTCCTCGTGGCTGTCGTGGTCCAGGTGGGCTGCCAGGTCTTCAAGATTGCCGCGCACTCCGCGCGCACGCGCACGGTCGCGTGGAGCCGGCTGTTCGCCGCCGGCGGCATGCCGTCCTCGCACACCGCGTTCGTCGCGACCCTCACCACCGCCGTCGGCCTGCGCGCCGGCGTGGCGTCGGACCTGTTCGCGGTCGCCTGCGCGTTCAGCGTGATCATCATCTTCGACGCCATCCGCGTGCGCGGCGCGATCCAGATCAATTCCGAAGCGCTACGCAAGATGATCGCGCCAATGCCCGAGGCGAGCCGGCCGGTAACCTCGCACGACGTCGGCCACTCCATCCCGGAGGTGGCCGTCGGCCTGCTGGTCGGCGTCGGCAGCGCCATCGGAGCCCGCGCGCTGCATCTCCTGTAGCCGATCGTCACACCGGCGCCCGTGTCAGCGGTCCGGTATGCTGATGTGCACGCCTCTCCTGGCCCGGCCGCCGCTGGCGTCGAGGGCGAACACCAGCGCGTTCTCCCCCTGCCGCCCGTCGATGCGATAGCGGGTGCCGGCGATACGGTCGCACTGCGGCATGGGCGCGGCTCCCGCTACTTCACTTCGCGAGATCCCACTCGGCATGGACCGTGCACGCTGCGAGGGCGGTCCGTTCGGCCGCGGCGAACATTCCCGGCGTCCCGGCACCGATCCTGCGCTCCACCAAGTCTACGTATGCCGGGTTCAGCTCCACGCCGACCCACTTCCTGCCCAGGTCCTGAGCCGCGATCAGCGTGGTGCCGGAACCGGCGTACGGATCCAACACCACGTCGCCGGGCCGGCTGGTGATCGCTACGCATCGCCGCGCCAGCTTCATCGGCATCATCGCCGGGTGGTCGTCCATGGCGCCGTTGCGTTTCTGCGGCTCCGTCGGGATGTCCCACACCGTTCGCAGCCGGCGCTCTTTCGGGCCGCGCACGGCGTCGATGTCGTAGTGGTAGTCCTGGCTCTTGGACAGCAGGAACACGGTCTCGTGTGCTTTCGTCGGCCGGTCCCGAACCGACTCCGGGTGAGCGTTCGGCTTGTGCCAGATCACCTCCGAACGCAGCCACCATCCGGCGTCCTGAAGCGCGAACGCCAGGCGCCAGGGTACGCCGATCAGGTCCTTCGGCTTGAGTCCCTCCGGGGTCACCGGCCGGACGTCCATCGCGCGCGCCCGGTTCTTGCGGTCCGGTGCTCGATATCGCCGGTTGCCCGACGTGTACGCGTCGCCGACGTTGAGCCAGACGGTTCCGTCGTCGGCAAGCACGCGGCGGACCTTGTCGAACGTCTGTACGATGCTTTCGACGTAATCCGCGAGGATGTCGTCGCGACCGATCTGCCGATCGATCTCGTAGTCCCGCAGCGACCAGTACGGCGGCGATGTCACCACCGTCCGAATGCACCGGTCGGGCAGCAACTCCAGAGCATCACTCGCGTTTCCGCACACGAGGACCGACGTGTCCAGCGATGTGACGGGGAGCCGATCGTGCGCGTCCAACCGGAGATAGCCGTTGGACTCGCCCGTACCGTTCGCATGGACGGATGCTGGTGCGATCATGTGGCTGGGGCTCATGCCACTATAGCGCACGCTGAGCCGTATCGCTTGCGCCTTCGCTCAAACAGAGCCCGTAACTGAGCTATCATCCGCGCGGATGAGAGAGGCGGCACGCGCGCTGTGCGCGGCGCTGGACGGCGCCGGAGACCCTGCGCGCGCGGAGCATCTGCAGCGGTTCTTTCGCACGGGACCGGGGGAGTATGGCGAGGGGGACCGCTTCCTGGGGCTGCGCGTCCCGGAGGTGCGGGCGATCGCCCGCCGCCATCGCGAGCTGTCGCTGGCCGACCTGGCCGAGGTACTGGCCAGCCCCTGGCACGAGCACCGGCAGGCGGCGCTGTTCGTGCTGGCCGACCGCTATCGGCGCGCAACGCCGGCGGAGCGGGAGCCGATCGCCTCCTTCTACCTCGAACACCTTGACGCCGTGAACAGTTGGGACCTGGTGGACGGGTCGGCGCCGCATATCCTGGGCGCCCATCTGCTGAACCGGGACCGCGCCGTGCTCTACGAGCTTGCGGCCTCCCGTCACTTGTGGCGGCAGCGCGTGGCCGTGCTCGCCACCTTCGCCTTCATCCGCGCCGGCCAATTCCAGGACACGCTGCGGCTTGCCGAGCTGTTGCGCGACCACCCGCACGACCTGATCCACAAGGCGGTCGGCTGGATGCTGCGCGAGATCGGCAAGCGCGACCTGGCGGCCGAGGAGCGCTTCCTGGACCGCCACGCCGCGCGCATGCCGCGCACGATGTTGCGATACGCGATCGAAAAGTTCGAGCCAGAGCGGCGCCGCAGCTACCTGCAGCGCCGCTCTTGATCGCCCGCCGAAGCTAACCCTTGGCGATCAGGCGGTCGATGCGGTCGCGGTCGAAGCCGACGACGATGGTGCCGTTGTAGTCGAGTACCGGCACGCCGTGCTGCCGGGAGCGGTGCGCGATCTCGGCCGCCTTGCGCTCGTCGCGGCTGATGTCGTACTCCGTGAACTTCACCTGCCGCTCGCGCAGGTAGCGCTTGAGCTGCGTGCAGTAGCCGCAGCTCGGCGTCGTGTACATGCGTACCGCCATGGCGCACCGCCTACAGGTGGAAGACGCACATCTTCGTCTCGGTCATCTCCTCGACCGCGTACTTCGGCCCTTCCTTGCCCATGCCGGAGTCCTTGAGGCCGCCGTACGGCATCAGGTCGGCCCGCCACTGGGTGCCCCAGTTGACGTGGATGTTGCCGGATTCGACCTGGCGCACGTACTGCATGGCCCAGTTCACGTTCTCGGTGAAGATGGCGGCGCTCAGGCCGTAGTTGGTGTCGTTGGCCAGCGCGATCGCCTGGTCGATGTCGTCCACCCTGGTGATGCCCACCACGGGGCCGAACACCTCGTCGCAGGAGATGCGCATCTCGGGGCTGACGCCCTCCAGCACGGTCGGCTGCATCATCTGCCCGTCGAGGTCGCCGCCCGCGACCAGCGTGGCTCCACCGTTGACCGCCTCCGTGACCCAGCCCTGCACGCGCTCGGCGTCGGACTGGCGGATCATCGGCCCCATCTTGCTGTCGGCGTGCAGCGGGTTGCCGGTGTTGATCGAATCGACTTCCGCCTTGAAGGCGTCCACGAAGTCGGCGTACGCGTCCTTGTGCGCCAGCACGCGCTGCGTCGAGATGCAGACCTGACCGGCATTCGAGTAGCCGGACATGGCGGCGGCCTTGGCCACCTTCTCCGGATCCGCGTCGGGCATCACCACGAACGGCGCGTTGGAGCCGAGCTCCATGGTCACCTTCTTCAGGCCCGCGACCTTGCAGATGTGCTCGCCCACGTCGCGGCTGCCGGTGAAGGTGATCTTGCGCACGCACGGGTCCCCGCAGAGCGCGTCGCCGATCTCGCCGCCCGAGCCGGTCAGGCATTGCACGGCCTCCGGCGGGGCGCCGGCGTCCACCAGCAGCTCGATGACCTTGAGGCCGGACAGCGGGGTGTCGGTCGCGGGCTTGAGGACGATGGCGTTGCCGGCCGCGAAGGCGGGGCCGACCTTGTGGCAGACCAGGTGCAGTGGGAAGTTGAACGGGCTGATGCCGACGACCACACCGCACGGCACGCGCAGGGTGAAGCCCACCTTGTCGCGCACGCCGGGCGCGCCGTCCAGCGGCAGCACCTCGCCGCCCAGGCGCTTTGCCTCCTCGGCGGACAGCGCGATGATCTCGGTGGCGCGCTCCACCTCGATGTTCGCCTCGCCGACCGGCTTGCCCTCTTCCAGGGTGATGATCTTCGACAGCTCCGCGGCGCGCTCGACCATCAGCTCCGAGGCCCGGTGCAGGATCTGGTAGCGCTCGTAGCCGGTCATCGCCGCCACCTGTTTGGCGGCCTTCCGGGCGGTCGCCAGCGCCGTCTGCACGTCGTCCATGGTCGCGCGCGGCACCGTGTCCACCACCGATCCGTCGAACGGATTCAGTACGTCGATCGTCTCGGCGGCATCCACCCAGGCGCCGCCCACATGCATCTTCATTCGATTACCTCCGAATGTGCTTCCGAAATGCGTCCGATATGTATTGTCGGGCGGCTGCTCACTGCGATGAAGCGCCGGTTGGCGAGCCGCCCGGGTCGTCGGCCGTCACGAACGTCGAACGGTCGGCGTCGACCAGATCGGCGAGCGTGAAGCTCGGCACCTCCACATAATACTCCGAATCGGAGCTCTTCACGACGTAGTCGTAGTCGTCGTCGCCGCCGGCCAGGATCAGGAGCTCCAGGGTGCCGCCTTCCCCGTCCTCGCCCGGGCTCAGCGCGAGCCGCACTTCCGCCGCCCGCTCGGCGAGCCGGTAGTCGCCGGGCGGCTCGGTGCCGAGCGGGCGGCGCATCCGCAGCGTGCTCACGCGGTCCAGGAAGGCGGTCACCCGCTCCTGGTCCAGGACTTCGCCGGCCCCCGGCACGGGCGAGGTCCACTCCCCGTCCGACCGCTCGAAGCGGAACGAGCCGGCCGCGTTCACCAGCTCGAAGGCGGCGATCCGATCGGCTTCGACGCGCAGGTAGACCGGATCGACCCAATCGGACCGGTCGGCGACCACCTGCCAGGGCGCCATTCCGTCGACGCTCCATACTTCGTCCTCGCCGTCCACGCGCACGTGCCCGGCGCCGGTGCCGGCGGTGGTGCCGACGAACAGCAGATACTCGTCCGCGCCCGCGTCGATGCGCACGCGGCGCTCGAAGCCGTCCGGCGCCACGCGCAGCTCCAGCCGGCCCGCCTCGGTGCGCGCCACCAGCCGCTCCCGCCGGGCGGCGGCCAGCCGGTCCAGCAATCCGGCGATGCGGGTGCCGTCGGCCGGGTAGCCGCCGGCATCGCTCAGCACCCAGCCGTCCCCTTCGCGGTCCATCACGACGTGTCCGTCCGCGCCGTCCTCGATCTCGATACGAGTGACCGCTCCGGCCTCCAGGCCGGCGAGCAGCGACTCCGGTACATCCTCGCGGCCCGGCAACCGTGTCAACACCAGGACCGCCGCCTGCGCCACCAGCACCGCCGCCAGCACGGCCAGACCGCGCTCGCGACGCAGCGCCGCAATCACGGACCACCCTCCCCGCCCGCGGGCGCCTGCTCATCCGCGCCGCCAACGCCTGCAGCCGGACCGTACATCGGCCGCTCGCCGCGCCGGCGCATCCACCACACCGCGCCCACCGCGCCGAGCAGCAGCGCCACGACCACGTAGTTGATCAACTCCCAGGCGCGCCGCGCCGAATCGTCGATCGGCAGCAACAGCCGGGTCACCGCTCCCTCGGAACGGATGCCCAGCAGGGCCAGGTCCTCCACGGCCCAGTCCACGGCGTTCTGCAGCACCTGCAGGCTGTTCAGGTAGCGCTCGCCATGCAGGCTCGCCGACAGGCTCATGATCGTGTCGTTGAGGAACTCGCCCGAGCCGAACACCACCAGGCGGGTGTCCTCCGGCGATGCATCGATCGTCGATCGCCGGCCGGCGGCATCGCCGTCCGTCCCGTCCGCCGGCGGCGGACCCGATTCGGCGAACGCGCTGCGAAAGCGCCCGGTGACCGCCACCGCGAGCGGCCACTCCTGGCGGTCGTCGCCTTGCGCGAAGCCCGCGTCCGGGTAGCGCCCGAAGTCCGGCTGCGCGGCCGGCTCCCCCGTGGTCCACGCCTCGGCCGTCGAGTGCAGCAGCACCTCCACCTGGCGGCCGGCCGCCAGCGCGCCGTCCACGGCCAGCGGCGACGCCCAGTTGAGAGTCACCGCCTCCAGGGAGGACGTGATCGGATGGGTGCGCGACATGCCGTCGCGGCGCACGTCGACGAAGTACGGGTAGTCGATCGGGCGGATCTGCAGGACCGAGCCGCTCCGTACGGTGGTCGGAAACGACTCGTTCTGCGGGTCCATGACCACGCGGGGAGCGACGCTCACGCCGTAGGCATCGAGCAGCGCAGCAGTCCCCTCGCCGGCGCGGTTCAGCGAGATGCCCTCGCCGAGCGCGTCGGCGGCGGCACGGTAGCTGCCCGCGGCCACCAGGAGCGCGCCGCCGCGCATCAGGTACTGGTCGACGGCGAACCGCTCCCGGTCGCGGAGCGCCTGCGGCGCCACGACCAGCAGCGCGTCGACCTGCGCGGGCACCTCGCCCCGGCTCAGATCCACGCGCTGCACGGCGTAGTCGTCGGAGAGCTGCTGCTGCAGGAGCTGCCAGGACGCGAACGGCTGCTGCGGCCTCCCGAAGGGATCCTGCGTGGGCCCAGCGGGCGGCAGGCGCACGCCGACGGTGCGCAGGAACCCCGGAGCGACGCGTTTCAGCGCCGCCTCGACCGCGGCGGTGACCGACGCGGCGCTGTACTCGTCCTCCGGCCGGACGATGAACGCCTGGCCGGCCGACTCCAGGATCAGGTCGAAGTAGTAGGTCTCGGTCGAGAACAGCGATACCGCTATCGGCTGCAAGCCGTACCGTTCGGCGAGCTCCCGGCGGCCCTCGGCCCCCTCGGGACCGGGGTCGATCTCCCGGAACACCAGCGCGCCGCCGGACCGCTCGGCCAGCGCGGCGGCGGCCTCGGCCACCACCGAGCGCGGATCGTCCAGGTCCGCCGGCAGCGTGTCCGGCGTCACGTACAGCGCCAGCTCCACGGGGTCGCGCAGCGCCGCGAACAGCGAGTCGACGCTCCGGAACCCGGACGACGCCTTCTTGATGGCGCGGGTCAGGTCGTACTCGAAGTTGCGCAGGCGCACCTCGGTGATGCCGTCCCGGCCGCGGTCGATGCGGATCAGGTCGCCGAACCCCAGCACCTCGTACTGGTCGCCGTAGCCGACCACCACGTCGAAGTAGGAGTTGACGATGCCCTGCTCGAAACGGTCCTCGACCTGGAAGGGAGTCGGCCGGATGTTGTAGGCCTGCACGGCCTCCTCCTCGGCCTCCGGGTCGCCGCCCGGGTCGATCACCTCGGCGGTGACCGTGCCGCGGCCGGCGATGCGGTACTCCTCCAGCAGGTCGCCGATCTGCGGAGCCAGCGGCGCCAGCAGCGGATGGGTGCGCTCGCTCAGGTAGGCGCGGATCGCGAGCGGCTCGGGCAGGCCCTGCAGCAGCGACACCGTGGCCGGCGACAGCGAGTAGGCGCGGTCGGCGGTGAGATCGACGCGCAGCCGGGCGAACGGACCCAGCCACACGTTGAGCAGGACCAGGTTGGCGACAGCCAGCGCGGCGGCCGCCAGCGCGCGCCGGCGGTAGCGCGCCGTCACGGCCCCGCGGCTCCACCGCTTGGCGTCCAGCGCCAGCACGCCGGCGGCCAGGAAGCCGGCGGTGAGCGACAGGTAGTAGACCAGGTCGCGGAGGTCCAGGACGCCGCGCTCGATCGAGGCGAAGCGGCTGCCGGTGCCGATCTGCCGCAGCAGGTTGCCGGCGCCGCCCGCGAAGTCGGTGACCCCCGGCGTGCCCACCAGGTAGAGCGCGCCGCCCACCACGGCGGTGGAGATGAAGGCGACGATCTGGTTGGCGGTGCGCGACGACAGGAACAGGGCGAGCGCGGCGTACGCGCCCGCCATCAGCAGCGACGCCAGGTAGCCGCCGATCACCGGCCCCGGGTCCAGGTCGCCGAGCAGCGCGACGGTCAGCGGCAACGGCAGGGTCAGCAGCAGCGCGGTGGCCACCAGCACCTCGATCGCCAGGAACTTTCCCATCACCAGCGCGATCGGCCGCACCGGCA
Source organism: Spirochaetaceae bacterium (assembly GCA_028818385.1). Next base: position 10,185 of record JAPPNY010000059.1, on the reverse strand, counting down.
GGGTGAGCAGGATCTCCAGCGTCCCGGAGCGCTGCTCCTCGCTCCACTGGCGCATGCCGAGGGCCGCCACCAGCAGCATCACCAGCAGCGGCATCCAGGCGAACAGCGGACGCACGTCGGCGATGCCGCGCGCGAAGAACGCCTCCACCCAGAAGAACGTGAACAGGGTCGCCGCCAGGAACGCCCCCACGGCGATGAAGGCCAGAGGCGAGCTGAAGTAGCTCAGCACCTCCTTGCGCGCGACCGACAGGGCAGGCGTCACTCTTCGAGCGAGGTTCGCTTCGCTCACTCGGCCACCTCCCCGGCAGCGGCGCCTGCTCCCGCGTCCTCGGCCGGCTCGGCGCCAGCGTCGCCGGCGCCCGCGGCAGCGTCACGCGCCAACGCGTCGAACACCGTCTCCAGGGTGCGCCGCTCCTGGCGCAGCTCGCTCACCGGCCAGCCGCCGGCGGCAGCCGCGTCGAACACGCTGCGGCCCAGCTCCTCCACCGGCGCCGCGGCCGCGATCCGGTAGTGGATGCCGCGCTGGTCGCGCTGCCGTTCCACCGCCGACACGCCCGGCAGTGCCAGCAGCCGCTCATGCGCCTCCGGCACCTCGACCGCCAGGGACAGCAGCACCGCGGTGCCGGCGGCCAGCGTCTCCAGGTCGGCGTCGGCGCGGATGCGGCCCTGCATGATGATCACGGCGCGGTCGCAGAGCGCCTCCACCTCGCTCAGGATGTGGGTCGAGAACAGCACCGTGCTCTGCCGGGCCAGCGCGCGGATGAGCCTGCGGATCTGCACGATTTGCGTCGGGTCCAGGCCCACGCTCGGCTCGTCCAGGATCAGCAGCTTCGGCTGGTGGAGGATCGCCTGCGCCAGCCCGACCCGCTGCCGGTAGCCCTTGCTGAGCTCCCCGATCGGCCGGGTCATCTGGTCGGCCAGCCCGGTCTCCGCCAGCGCGGTGGTGATGCGCGTCCGCCCCTCCTCCGGGGACAGCCTCCGCAGCTCGGCGATGTGGCGCAGGTACGACTGCACGGTCAGCTCCGGGTAAAGGGGCGCATTCTCCGGCAGGTAGCCGATGCGCTCCTGAACCGCCAGGGTGTCGGTGAGCACGTCCAGGCCGTCCACGGTGACCGTGCCGTGGTCGGGCTGCAGGTAGCCGGTAAGGATCTTCAGGACCGTGGTCTTGCCGGCGCCGTTGGGGCCGAGCAGGCCGACGATCTCCCCCGCGGCGATGGAGAAGCGCACGCCGTCGAGCGCGCGCACCGACCCGTACGACTTGCCCAGTGCCGTGACCTCGACCATGGGATCGCCGGGAAAGATAGTGACCGGGCGGCTCTTCCGGCTACCTCGTCCGGACCTTTGACTCACCGACATGGACGCATCATGATGACTGCATGCGTACCACTGTGAACATCAACGATGCGATCTTGCGGGAGCTCCGAGAGCGGGCTCGGCTTGAGGAACGCCCGTTTCGCGACGTGTTGGAGCACACGCTGCAGGTCGGTCTCGCACGCCTGGATACGCCCGCACCGAGCACCCCCTTTCGGGTCAAGGCCCACGCGCTCGGGATCAAGCCCGGCTTTCGCGGTATGAGCATGAATCAGCTCTACGATCAGATCGAGGCAGAAGACACCGCACGCGGCGCATGATCGTCCCCGACGTCAACCTCCTGATCTACGCCTACGACGCGACGTCGCCGCACCATCGCGCTGCGCGGCTGTGGTGGGAACGTACGCTGTCCGGCTCCCGAACAGTGGGCATCCCGTGGGTCGTGGTGCTCGCGTTCGTTCGGCTGATGACCCATCCCACGCTGAGCGACAACCCCATGACCGTCGGCCGGGCGCGCGAGATCGTGGAGGAGTGGCTCGCCGTACCCACCGTCCGGCTGCTCACGCCGGGTCCGCACGCGTTCCGCCTGCTCTTCGATCTGCTGGAGAACGCCGGAACGGGAGGGAATCTGTGTACCGACGCGATGATCGCCGCGCATGCCGATGAGCATGGAGGCGAGGTGCACACCGCAGACCGTGACTTCACGCGCTTCCCGACCACGAGATGCCATTACCCGCTGAACGACCCGCCGCCGAGCTCCGCCGGTCCGGCGGTCAACGCACCTTCGCGCCGATGACGATGGCGGCGGCCAGCAGGACCAGGTTCTTGACGATGTACTGGCCTTCCAGGGTCAGCACGAACGGCGCCGCGACGAACACGGCTTCCGGGTTCAGCACGATCGGCGACATCGCGCCCAGCATCTGGGCGTACATCAGCGCCACCGTGACGCGCAGCAGGCGCCCGGTAACGTAGCCTGCGCCGATGGCCATCTCCCAACAGCCCAGGAACGGCAGGAACAGCCCGGCCGGCAGGAACGGATAGGTCGACACGATCAGGCCGGCCGCCGGGCTGGCGCCGGGGAAGAGCTTCAGCGCCCCGAACCAGATGAACACCACGCCGATGGTCACGCGCAGCAGGCGCACGCCATGGCGGTCCATCCAGGCGATCAGGCGCTGATCGACCGGTTGCAGGCGAGGAGGAACCGGCAGCCGCGTGGCCATCGCCTCCAAGGTAGCGACGGCGGCGCGGCTCAGGCCAACAGCTCGGCGATCGTGCCCACGGTGCCGTCCGGCTTTACCGTACCGTCGCCGGTCGCGCCCTCCGCCGCGTGGGCTCGCGCCCACACCCCGTGGATGCCCACCGCCTGCGCTCCCGCGATGTCCCAGGGCAGGTCGTCGCCGATCATCCACGCGTCGGCGGCGGTCACCTCCAGCCGCTTGAGCGCGAGCCGGAAGATGCGCGGATCGGGCTTGCCGAAGCCCACCTCGCCTTCCACCAGCACCGCGTCGAATCGGCGGTCGACGGCGTGCCGGTCGATCTTGGCACGCTGGTCGGCGGCGCCGCCGTTGGTGACCAGCGCCAGCCGCACGCCGCGGCGGCGCAGCTCGGCGACGGTCTCGAACGCACCGGCGATCGGCTCCAGGACGCGAAGTCGTTCCGCCACGGCGCGGATGCCCAGGGCCTCCGCGTCGACGGGCACCGTGCACCGCAGCAGTTCCAGGGCGCGCTCGACGATGCGGGCGCGCGCGCCGGACTGGTCCATGCGAGCGCGGGCGCGCCGCTCCTCGTCCGACCAGAACCAGGTGGCGGCCTCGGCCATGGCCTGGCTCACCTGAGCCAGGGGCACCGCGATGTCGTCGGCGACCTGCCGGGTGATGACCTCCAAGGCGTGCCGGCCGGCCTCGGTGGTGGCCAGCAGGGTGTCGTCCAGGTCGATCAGCATAGCGCGGGGAAGTGGAGACATGGGTGCGGATGGACCCGGATGGGCGCGGGCGGTGTCACCGTAGCACGGGCACGGCCTCTCGTGCCGCTTGCGCGCCCCTCTCGCCGGACCCATCATCCAGGCCATGGGCCTGAATACCGCTCCGACCTTCTCCGTGCTCATCACCGGCGGCACCATCGTCGACGGCACCGGCGGCCCCGCCTACCGGGCGGACGTCGGACTGCAGGGCGACTCGATCGCGGCCATCGGCGACCTCGGCTCCGCCACGGCGGACACCACAGTCGACGCCAGCGGGCTCACGGTCACCCCCGGGTTCATCGACGTGCACGTGCACTCGGAGCTGGCGCTGCTCGCCGGCCACGACAGCCTGGTGGGCGCCCGGCAGGGGATCACCACCAACCTGCTGCACCCGGACGGCTTCGGCTGGGCGCCGCTCGACTCGCCGCAGTGCGAGGAGCTGTTCGCCTACACCGCGACCCTCTACGGCGGCTCGGAGCTGGAGGCGCGCTGGCCGACCATCGACTCCTACCTGGACCGCTTCGCCGGCACGACGCCGCTGAACGTGTTCCCGCAGGTCCCGCACTGCGCCGTGCGCCTGCGGGCGATGGGATGGGACGCCCGCCACGCCACCCCGGACGAGCTGCAGGCGATGGAGCACGGTACCCGCGAGTGGATGGACGCTGGCGCCGGCGCGCTCTGCCTGGGGCTGGACTACCAGCCGAGCGCCAACGCCAGCTTCGACGAGCTGGTGCGCCTCTGCCGGGTCACCGCCGAGCACGGCGGCATCTACGCCGCCCACCAACGCTACTCGCACCTGGGCCGCCCGGTCGCGTGGCGGGAGACGATCGAGCTGGCCAAGGCCTCCGGGTGCCCGGTGCACGTCAGCCACGAGCGTGTCGACGCGGACTCGGGCGCGGCGCTGGAGCAGGTGGAGCACGAGGGGGTGGACCTCTCGTTCGAGTCCTACCTGTACCCGGCCGGCATGACCCACCTGGAGATGGCGATGCCCATCCACCTGCACCCCGGCGGCTGGCCGGCCATGGCCGAGCGGCTGCGCCGGCCCGGCGTGCGCGGCCTCGCGGTGGCAGGGCTGGCCAAGTACCTGGGACGCGGCGATCAGATCGTCGGCTACAGCCGTTCCGGCCGCCATGTCGGCGAGCGCACCGCCGACCTCGCTGCGGCGGCCGGAAAGTCGATCGAGGAGTTCGCCTTCGACCTCGTCATGGAGGAAGAGGGAGCGGTGACCATGGTCTTCCCCTGGCAGACACCGGTGGAGGAGCACGAGCCGGTCATCGCCGCGACCGCCGTGCACCCGCGCATGATGGTCGCCAGTGACGGCGTCTACGACGTCCCCCACCCGCACCCGCGCAGCTTCGGCTGCTTCGCCCGCGTGCTGGGCGAGTTCGTCCGCGACCGCGGCCTGCTGGGCCTGCCGGAGGCGGTCTACAAGATGGCCGGCTTCCCGGCCGAGCGCTTCCGCGTCCCCGACCGGGGCGTGATCCGGGTGGGCGCGGCGGCCGACGTGGCGGTGTTCGACGCCGAAACGGTGGCCGCCCGCTCCACGTGGGAGGAACCGCGCCGGGAAGCGGTCGGCATGCGATGGGTGATGGTCAACGGCCGCCCGATCATCGCCGACGGCACCCCCACCGGCGCCCTGCCCGGCCGCGTGCTGGCGCGCAAGTAGTCGAGGCCGTCAGCGTCAGCAGGACCGTCGCCTCAGTCGTCGGGCGTGCGAAACGCGCAGAGACAACCGGGCGCGCGCGCCAGGCGCCGGTCCAAGGTGATCAGATCGACCGCCAACGACTCCGCCAGCGCGACGTACCAACCATCGTATGCGGTCACGTTCTCACGGAGTTGCCACACACGTGTTGCGAGCGGCCGGTAGTCGAACAGCTCGACGTCGAGCTCCAACAGGTCGGCGTGTGCCAGCGACGCGGTGTCCGCGGAGATCTCTCCGGCGAGGGTGGCGCGTCTCAGGATGTTGGCGGCCTCGGCGGGCATCAGATGCGGCGCCGCGGCCGATCCGGCGGCAAGCTGCCGCCGCGCCCATCGACCATCGGTTCCCTTGTCGACCAGCACGGCCACCGCGGCGCTGGCGTCGAGAACCATCGTCATCGTCGATCGGCATCTCGGTGCCGGAGGATGCTGGCGGCGGAAAGCGTGCTGCCGGTGCGGTCGACCCGCTCGGCGATTCTGCGCAGGACCACTTCAGGGTCCGGGCGCTCCGCCAACTCGACCAGCTTGAGGCGCAGATAGGCCTGCAAGGACCGTCCGCTGGCTGCTGCCCGGGCGCTGAGCTCATCGCACGCCTCGCCCGGAACATCGCGAATGGTGATCGATCGTGTCATGAAATCAATGTGCTGCTATTTGCAGCACATTGCAAGTACTCAGGATACCCGTGATGACTCGTCTGTAGCGGGCGCGTTGTGCGGCCGAGCCGGATCGGCCTACCGTCCTGACCATGGCAGGCCCGACGCTCACCGCATCCGACTCGATCACCCGCGAATACATCGCGCTCCATCCCCGCTCCGCGGAGCTCTTCCGGGACGCGCTCGACGTGTTCCCCGGCGGCGCCACCCACGACGTGCGCCGCCTGCTGCCCTTCCCGGTCTTCATGACCCGCGCCCACGGCGCCAGCAAGTGGGACGTCGACGGCCACGAGTACGTCGACTACGTGATGGGTCACGGCGCGCTGCTGCTCGGCCACAGCCACCCGGAGCTAGTCGCCGCCGCCACCGCTCAGCTCCCGCACGGCACGCAGCTCGGCGCCAACACCGAGCAGGAGATCGCCTGGGCGCGCGCGGTGCAGGCGCTGATGCCGTCGGTCGAGCGCATCCGCTTCCACAGCTCCGGCACCGAGGCGTCGATGATGGCGATTCGCATCGCCCGCGGTTGCACGGGCCGCGAGCGCATCGTGACCTTCGCCGACCACTTCCACGGCTGGCACGACTACGTCGCCGGCGGCTCCGGCCGCTACCCGGCGACCGGCATCCCGGACGCGACCCGCGCCACGGTCACGGTGCTGCCGGAGGCCGATGCGGACGCGGTCGACGAGACGCTTGCGGCGGGCGACGTCGCCGCCGTGATGATAGAGCCCACCGGCGGCGCCATGGGCTTCTACGGCGTGCACCCGGACTTCCTGCGCCAACTGCGCGAGATCACCGCGCGGCGGGACGTGCTCCTCATCTTCGACGAGGTAGTCACCGGCTTCCGCGTCTCCAGGGGCGGTGCACAGGAGCGCTACGGTGTCCGGCCCGACCTGACCACGCTGGCCAAGATCCTGGCCGGCGGCCTGCCCGGCGGCGCGGTCGGCGGACGCACCGACCTGCTCAACATCATGTCGTTCCCGCCCGAGGTGGACGCGCGCCGGCGCATCGGCCATCCCGGCACCTTCAACGCCAACCCCCTGAGCGCCGCCGTCGGCACGCGCTGCCTGGAGCTCATCGCCGACGGCGCCGCCAACGAAGCAGCCGAGCGGGCCGCCCGCCGCCTGCGCCAGGGCATCGCCCGCGCGATCGCCGCCGCCGGCGTGTCCTGCTTCTGCCACCAGCGGGCCTCGATGGTCTGGGTCGTGTTCGGCACCACCCACGACGGCGACCCGGAGCTCTGCACGGCGCCGCGGGAAGTGGTCGCCGAGGGGCGCGATCCGCGCTACAGCGAGCCGTTCAAGCGGGCGCTGCTCAACCGCGGCGTCGACGCAATCGGCGGAGCGTTCATCGTCAGCGCCGTCCACAGCGACGCGCAGGTCGACCACACCGTGGCGGCGGTGGAGGATGCCCTCCGGCAGATGAAGGCGGACGAGGTCCTCCGCTGAGCCGCGATCGCGCGCAGGCCGCCCCCGGCGGCGCGGTCCCCGGCGGGGCCACCATGCGCGGGCTGATGGTGCCGGTGTTCCTGCCGGTGCTGCTGGAGTCGGCCGGCGTCGCCGCGATCTTCCCGTTCATCCCGCTGCTGGCGGTGGAGTTGGGCGCCGGGTTCGCGGGCGCCGGCGCAGCCTTCGCCCTGCACGGCCTCGGCGGCATGGTCATCGCCGTACCGATCGGGCTGGCCTGCGCTCGCTTCGGCGAGAAACGCCTCCAGGCCTCGGCCGGCGTGGCGCTGGCCGGCTGCTGCGCGGGCATCGCGCTGGTCGACGCGGCGTCGGCGTTCGGGGCTCTGCTGCTGGGCATCGGCGCCTGCCACGGCGCCTGGATGCTGGCGCGCCTGGCCTGGATGAGCCGCGCCGCCTCGCCGCAGTTGCGTGGGCGCGCGCTGGCCACCACTGGCGGCGTGACCCGCATCGGCAGCCTGATCGGACCGATCGCCGGCGGCTTCATCGGCGACCGGTTCGGCCTGCAGGCGATCTTCGTGGTGCCCATCGTGCTGGCGCTCGTCGCGTCCGCGCTGATGATGCGCCTGATGCCGTCCTTTCCCCCGCAGGGGATCGCAGCCGTCGCCGGCCGGCGCGGCGGCGCCCTCGGCGGCCTCTGGCGGGAGCTGCGCAGCGGACGGCGGATCCTGACGACGGCCGGCGCAGCCATGGTCGCGCTGTCCGTCCTCCGCACCTCCAGGCGGTTGATCGTTCCGCTGTGGGGCGCGTACATCGGCCTCGACGTGGTGGAGATCGGGCTGGTGGCAGGACTGACCGCGGGCATGGAGATCGTCATGTTCCTGCCGGCCGGCATCGTCATGGACCGTTTCGGGCGCCGCTTCGCCTCCGCACCCGCGACCCTGCTGCTCGCCGTGGGGCTCGCGGCCACCCCATTGACGCAGTCGTTCGCGGCGCTGCTGGCCGTCGGCCTGATCGGCGCCGTCGGCAACGGGCTGGGCAGCGGCATCAACATGACCTACGGGGCCGACCTGGCGCCGGCCGGCCGCACCGGGCAGTTCCTGGGCCTCTGGCGGCTGATCAGCGACATCGGCAGCGTCGTGGGACCCACCGTCGCCGGCGTAGCCGCGGCCGCGCTCAGCCTGGCCGGCAGCGCATTGGCGGTCGGCGTGCTGGGCCTGGCCGGCGCCGTGGCATTCGCCCTCCTCCCCGAGCCGGCCGAGCAGCGCCGCCGCGCCGATGCGGCGGCCGGCGACGGCTGACCTGCTGTCCCCCCGTCAAGCGGCCAAGTACCATGACGGAGACCCGATGAGACCCCGCGTGGCGATCGTCGCCTACACCCAGGAGACCAGCACCTTCACGTCCCAGCGGACGACCCTCGACACCTTCCGGGCGTACGGGCTGGCCGAGGGTCCCGCGGCCCTGAAGAACCGCTCCAACCACGAGATCGGCGGCTTCCTGCACGAGCTCGACGCGGCCGGCTTCGACTGGGAGCCGTGCCCGGTCATCCACGCCACCGCCGGCGCGCACGGCCCGCTCACGCCCGACACCCGCGCCTGGTTCGAGGAGCGCATCCTCGCCGGCATCCGCGCCCAGGCCCCTTTCGACGCCGTCTACCTGGCCCTGCATGGAGCCGCCGTGGCCCTGGACGATCCCGACGTCGAGGGCCGCCTGCAGGAACGGGTCCGCGCCGCCATCGGCCCGGACACGCCGATCGTGCTGTCGCTCGACCACCACGCCAACCTCACGCAGCGCATGGTCGACAACTGCGACGCGCTGGTCGCGCACCGCACGCAGCCGCACGCGATGCGCGACACCGGGCAGCTCGCCGCCCGCCTGCTCATGCCCATCCTGCGGGGCGATCTGAAACCCGCCATCGCGTGGCGGAAGATCCCGCTCATCACCCACCAGGAGCAGTACCTGACCGCGGCCGGTCCCATGAATGCCTGGTTCGACCGCGCGCGGGCCATGGAGCGGCTGCCCGGCGTGGCGTCCGCCTCGACCTTTCCCATGCAGCCGTGGATGGACATCCCCGAAGGCGGCTGGGCGTGCGCGGTCGTTACCGACGGCGACCGGGAGCTGGCCGAGCGGCTGGCCGGCGAGTTGGCCGACCTGGCCTGGGAGCTGCGCGACGAGTTCCTGAAGCAGGACAGCATCAGTCCGTCGGAGGCGGTAGCGCAGGCGGTCGCCGCCGACCGCGGCCTGGTCGTGCTGTCCGACACCGGCGACAGCGTCTGGGGCGGCGCTCCCGGCGACAGCACGACCCTGCTGGCCGAGCTGCTCCGCCAGCGGCCGCCGCAGATGGCCCTGGTGCCGATCGTCGATCCGGCCATGGCCCGGCAAGCCGCCCGTGCCGGTGCCGGGGGATCGGTGCGCGGGCCGGTCGGCCGCCGGCTGGATCCCCACTTCGGCGACCCCGTGGAGATCGACGCGGAGGTGGTGGTGGCCGTGGGCGGCGGCCTGATGGAGGTTCCGGTGCAGGCCATCGCCTCCTTCGACATGGGCACCGCCTGCCTGCTCCGCAGCGGCTCCGTGCACATCGTCGTCAGCGAGCGCACCGGCATCGGCGGCAACCACCCCGCGGTCTACGAGCACTTCGGCCTCGAAGTCGCGGACGCCGGGATCGTCGTCGTGAAGACCGCCAGCAACTGGCAGTACTACCGCCGCTGGACCTCGCAGGTGATCCGCGCCGACACGCCCGGCGCCACCCAGTCAGGGCTGCGCGACCTCGAATGGAAGCACCTTCCCCGCCCGATCTACCCGCTCGACCCGCTGCCGGAGCCCTTGTTCACGCCAAGCCTGTGAGTCGGAAGGTTCAACCTCAGGCAGTGAATGCCATCTTGACGCGATATTCTCTATTAGATACCATTGATGGCGGTGTTCACCGTCGTTATCACGAAGGACGCACGGCGGCGGCTCCGCAGAATACCCAGGAACACGGAGCGAACCATCATCAGCAAGATCGACGACCTCGCAGGCGACCCCTTCGCACCGAACAGCAACGTAACTGCATTGACTGCGATCGACGGTTTCCGGCTCCGAATCGGTGACTGGCGAGTCCTGTACACGCTCCTCCTCCTTAGAAACAAGCAGAATCAGGCAGTCTCCGGGACCAAGTTGAAGC
>JAPPNY010000094.1 GCA_028818385.1 Spirochaetaceae bacterium | reverse complement strand
ATCAGCCGTTCCCAGCCATCTACTCCGCATTACCCCGGACTCCGCATAACAATCTGAGATTTCCGGGATCGGCGCCGCCGCCCAGCGCATACGGCAGAATGTGGTCTATCTCGATCAGATGTCGTGAGTTGCAGCGGCGTCCAGTCCGCTGATCGAGGAAGGTGCAGCGGCCGCCGTCCCGCTGCCACACCTGTCGTTTCACCGCTGCCGGAATCGCGCGGCGCGAAGCGGGCGTCTTCGCCGTCGGAGCAGGCGCACCGGTCGGCGTCCTCCCGGCAAACGCTGGGCGGTGCGTCGTTTCCTGCCGGGTCGGCGAGGGTGCCGAGGTCGGCGTCTGCTCCGGCGCCGGAGTGGGGCCGGCGGGGATCGCCGCGTCCTGCACCGTGGCAGCGTGACCGGGTTCCGGCGCGGCCTGTTCCTTCGCTGCCGGAGCGGGCTCGGATTCGCCCCGTGCCGCCTGGCTTCCGGCACGCGCCCGGCGCGGCGGCCGGCTCGGGTCGTGGCGGTCGAGCGCCTCTTGTACGATGCGGCCGACGAGCTGCCCCACGGTCATGCGCGGGTCGATGTGCGAGAGCAACTCCCTCAGGTGCTCCAGCCCCTGCTGGCAGTCGGCGTCGATGACGGCTTTCAGCTCGTAGCGCCCGTCGCCGAGCGGGCGCACGCGGTCGGCCGGCGGCGCCAACTCCGGATCCAGGTCGGCCAGCATCCGGCGGACCTGGCGCGCGCTCTTGCCGGACGCCTCCTCGACCAGCTTCCGTCTTCCTGCCGCATCGAGCACCAGCGGCGGGGCAGGCTCGCAGCGGCTCGGCGCTGCGGCCGGCGCGGCATCCGCCACCGGATCGTCCGCCGGCGCTGAGCCCGGCACGTCAGCCCCGGCCGCCGCAGTAGCCGGCGCCCCAGCCCCCGCCGGCGCGGTCGACGCGATGCCGGCGATCGACCCGCGTCGCCGCTGCCGGTCGAAGGCCCACTTGCAACTCCGCTGCGGCGCTCAGAGTGAGCGAGCCGTCGCGCAGCCGCTCGCGCGCGCTCGGTTGGTCGGCGCACCGCCGCACAGCGCCAAGGCGCCGCCCGGCGGCAGCGTCGCTGTAGCCGAGCTCGCGCACCGCGTAGTCGAACAGGCTGGAGCAGCCGCGCTGCAGAAAGAGACGGCGGGCCTCGATCTCGGCCAGGTGGTCGATGATGGCGCCCTGCACGTGGCGTTCGTGGCGGACGAGCGTACTGGTCTGGCGCAGCAGCGCGCGGTCGGACAGCACGCCGACGGTGGAGGTGATGGCGGGGCGGACGGCGGTCGCAGAGGTGGCGGTCTTCATGGAGTAAATGTACTACCAATTTGCAGATACCTCTCTTTGGTCAGTCCGGAACCCGGACGCGATCCGCGATCAGCGGGCGCTGAAGAGGGGGCTGGGCGGCCGAACGGGTCTCCGAGCTTCCGGGAGGCCGGACGGGGCGCGTTTGTGCTGTGACGTGCCATCTCGCGAGCGCAGAGACCCGTCAAGACTTCGCGGAAAGAATCCTCGATCTTTTTTCGCGGCGCCGCCCGCTGCCGGGCGATGCCGGCAGCATCGGGGACCGGTCGACCTCGCCGCGGACCTCATGGCCCCTCAGCCACGAAACCCGGAGAAGCCCTCGTCTGATCGCTTGATGCGATGCCGAACCGGTCTTCGACAGCCTCGACTCGCGTGATCGCGATGTCCGCGGGGCGACCGTTGCCAAGTTGTGCTTCCCCAGAGGGGAACGGGACATGTATGGCGGATCGGTCCCGGCAGCTCAGGCGTTGGCCGATCGGTTGATCGCGGCCGGTTACGTGGGAATGGAAGTCCGAAGCTTTGCTCCCGGCAGCGATGACAACGATCTCAATCTGGTGCTGTGGAGCTGGGGGGACCGGCTGCCGAGCCGCGTCGTGTTGATTGACGATGAAGGGCGCCTGGCGCGGTGACGAAGACCAGACTGCGGCTTCCTGAGTTCAACCCCCGGCACGCCGGGCCGCGAAGTAGCGGCGCAGGTCCGGGTTCAGGTCGCCCGCGAACGACTCGTCCCAGGAGTCCCGGTACGTTGCCGTGAACCGCTCGAAGGTCTCGCGCGCTGTCGGGGTGGCGTCCTCGAGGTAGGTCGGATCGTCGAACCACGGCTGGTAGCTGGCGACGTAGCCGCCAAGCCCGTTCATGTCCTCGCGCGTGGCGGGCCGCGGGCGCGACGCCGTCCCCCAGGTAACGGCGATGGTGCGGCGCCGCTTGCGCCGGCTGTACAGGCCGCGGTGGATGGAGTTGACGTGGAAGAACGCCAGGTCGCCGGCCTGCAGCCGGATCGGCTCCCTGCCGGGCATGGCGTCCGACCAGTAGTCGTTGACGCGGACCTCGTACTCCTCCGGGGTGTCCCAGCGACTGTGGGAGCCCGGCACGATCTCGGTCGCTGCCGAGTCGCACAGGCAGATGTGCATGTGCACCTCCCGCGCCGGCACCGCCTCGCTCAGGATGATGCGCTCGGTGTCCTCGTCCGGACGCAGGTCGAACTTGTCGTACTGGCAGTCGCGGTGCCAGCCGCCCACCCACGATTCGCGCGGCGGCTCGACGTAGAGGTTGCACTGCATGAACAGCGGCGGCTCGGCCAGGATCGCCGTGGCGATCGCGATCGCGTTCTCACCCGCGACGGCGTTCAGGAGGGTTGCCAGATCCGCCGGCCGCTCCCGGTGGTAGTCGGGGTGGTTGAGGTGAATGAGCATGCGCGCCCGGGCGGAGTAGTCGCGGCCGCTCGGCTGGTTGGCCTCGGTCCCGGTCGTTACGAAGCGGGCGAGCGCGCCCTCGCAGATCCGTCGCAGCTCGCGCACCTGGCCGGCATACGCGCCGCGGACGATCACGTAGCCTTCCTCGGCAAAGCGCGCGCCGAGCGCGTCCGCGTCGACAGGCACGGATGCTACTCGTGGCGGTGGTAGGTAAGTACGAGCGTGATGCTCGGGCTGATCTGCTCTCTGAGCCTCAACTCGGTGTCGCTGGGGAACTCGTACTCGAACCGGGAGGGATCGACATCGCTGACGTCCGGATTGAGCGTCAGAGTCTCGTCGTCGTACCGATAGGTGCCCTGAGTATTGACGATGATCTCCAACACTCCGCCGGCCGAATGACGGACGTAGGTATACCTGCCGTTGCCGAAGAACTCGTACTCCGCTGAGAAGCGGCTACCGGCCGAGGTGAACTCGGTGTGCCACTCCCCCACGAACGGGTTCCGCGGGGAACTCACCACGACGACGCTGCATCCAGACAGCAACGTCAGCGCAAGCAGGACGGCGCTCAGCGCCGCCGGCGCGACCAGGCCGATCCGCAAGCCTCTCCTGCGACCGTGTGCCGTCATGTCTTCATGCTGATCATCCATCGGCAGGGAGTCTACCACCCCGGGCGGCTTCTGCGTGCGAGAGGTGCACTCGCGCGGACCCTGCGGTGACGATTCATACAAGCGAGATCATTGGCCGAATTGACGGGACCCAACCGAGAGCCGATCGGTGGCTCAAGCAAGTGACGATCACTTCGGCGGCCCCGATCGTAGAGCGCTTCCTGAAGGGTCTGCGACAGTGGTGGCCCGTTGCCGCCCGCAGATCGCTCCCGAAGCTCTCTGCCGGCTCGGATGTACCGGTTGAGCGACGTCCCGATGTCGGCCGCGGGCATGCTCCGGAGTCTTCTGCTCTCCGCCGCTGATCGTAGCAGGCATCGTCGATTATGGCGTCGGCGGCGGGGCGAGGCGATTGAGGCTCATCGTGTCGGTGCCGTGGATGATCTGCAGGGCATGGTCCGCGGAGTCGTACTCCAGCACCTTGACGATGGGGATGATCGCCCGCACCGCCAGCCCGATGCGGCGCTGATCTGAGTGGTTGGCCTCCGAGTGGTGCAGGGTGCGTTCGTTGAACAGGATGAACTCGCCGGGCTGCATCTCCAGATCGGTCAGGTCGCCGGGATCGTAGCAGCCGGCATCGGCCATCACCTTGAACTGCATGTCCGGGGTCGCCTCGACGTGCGGGACGATGGTGCGGTGCGATCCGGGGATCACCTGCAGATTGCCGTTCTGCCGGGTGGAAGGATCCACGGCGATCCAGGCGGAGATGATGACCGGCGGCTCCAGCGGCCAGTAGTGGAAGTCCTGGTGCCAGGGGATCGCCTTGCTGCCCCGGTTCTTGACGAAGAAGTTGGTCCGCCACAGCAGAAGGTCGTGCCCGTAGAGCGCAACCATGCGCTCTACGATCGCCGGATCGGTAGCCAGGTCGTACACCGCGCGGCTGTCGAGGTGACGGTTGTGGACACGGTTGTGCGACGCCGGCGGCTCGGTCTCCAGAACTCGCTCGATGGCCGGCCGCACCGCGTCCATTTCGTCCGGCGAGCACAGGGAATAGGGACCGAGATACCCGTCGAGGCGAAACCGCTCGATTTCGGCGGCGGAGAGCCCTGTGGGAGCCGAGATCGAGGTCGTTTGTCTGGCCACCTGAATCCTCTGCCCATGGTCACTGTATCACGCTGATCAGGGACTCAAGGAGCCTGCAGCGTTGCCGCGAAATGTGCGGAACTCAACTGTCGGCGGAGATCATGCGCTGAAGGCGAGGATGAAGCGTGCTGACGAGCACATTCAAGTTGTCCCGCATCCAGGACACAGCCTCACAGAACTCGGCGCTCCGGTCGTCCCCGGCAAGAAAGCCGCGCTTGATCTTGCGCTTGAACCCGATTCTTGGACGGCCCGCCGGGTTTACCCAGCGCGTAAGGTCTTCTCCCATCTCTGCCTGCAATCCCTCCAACGCTGGTTCGATTTCTTCAAAGATGCGAGTTGCAGACGCTTCACCTTTCCGACAGGTGAGGTAGCAACCAAGGAGTGAAGCCCCGCGGTGGACATAGCCGCCGAAGCAGAGACCATAGCCCCCCGCCCCCGAGTTCCTGACCTTAATGTACAACGTCGATCCCTTGGTCGGTGGGGGAACCTCCATGGTGACATCCAGGAAAGCATAGTCCTTGAGCACGGCCGACCAGAATCGAGCATTCTCGGCCTCCTGGTCTGAAAGAGTCTCTGGGTCGTCTTCAATGTCCGCAATCTCGGAGGCAAGACCGGCCTCGACCACGTGACGGCGGATGATTTCGGTGCGTGCCAGTACGCGGGGCTGTACGATGACGTGGCCGCTATGGTCGCTGTACAGGGCGGCCTCCACCAGCGAGAGATTGAAGTGCAGGCCGCTGTGTTCTTGCACGAAATCCACAATATGTTCGACGTCTTCGCGGATGCCGTCGCCGACGATCAGCAGGAGAAACTCGCCGCGTTTCAAGTGGCGAGTGACGCGGTCGACGAACGACGCTTCGTCCGGCGCCTGCTCCCTGACCAGCTCGTACAGGACGTTGCCGGTTCTCCTGAGCGTCTTGGACACCTCGCGTTGCAGGTCTTCGTAGCCCCAGGACGCCAGTTCCTTGGCGTAGTCGAGTATCTGCCCGATCACTTCACGTCGCGCCTGCGGGTTGCGCCAGAGCTTGAACTCGGCGAGCGTGAGCCTGCCGAGAGGATTCACGTACAGCGCGTCGACGTAGCCGGCTGGGGTGGTCAGCTCTCGGCAGACCGGAACCGCCCCAGCGTACGCTGCGTCGATCGCATCGATCGGCAGTGTCTGCGGGAAGCGGAACAGCAGATCCTGCAGGAACGCCTCGTCAACGCCCCCGTCGGCGGCCGATGCGCCGAGAGGCATTCGTTGCAGGGTCTCCGCTGAGGCGGAGTCGCTGGGGTCCAGCCTGATCAGCTCCCCGTACGTCCGGTCAAGTGGCTTCACGCGGGTTCAGAGCGGAGCGACGGTGATCTGGCGCTCGACGCCTCGTGAGGCGAGGGCGTTGCGCAGCGGCCGACCGAAGTGGGGGGACTCGATCTCGAAGCGGTCGCCGGTTTCGGGCTCGATGCCGTGGGCGCAACTCAGGATTGGGGCGCCCAAGAAGTGGCAGTGGAGGTCGCCGGGGCGGCGGAACAGGTCGTACTTGAACAGGTGGTGCTCCATGTTGGCCAGGGTGTGGGTCATGTTCGCCTCGCCGGTCAGGAAGGCGGCCTGCCAGAGCACCGTGCCGCCGCGGCGCACGCGTACCTCACCTTCAACTGACTCCGGAAGCGGGCTGAGCAGCAGTTCCGGTCCGATCGAGCAGGCGCGCAGCTTGGAGTGTGCGAGGTACAGGTAGTTCTGGCGTTCGATGACGTGGTCGGCGAACTCGTTGCCGAGCGCGAAGCCGATCCGGCGTGGGCGGCCGTCGCGGCCGATGAGGTAGATGGCCACCGCCTCCGCTTCCTCGCCGCCGTCGCCGGCGAAGCCGGGCAGGGGCAGCTCCTGTTCCGGTGGGATGAGGATGCTGCCGTCGCCCTTGTAGAACCACTCGGGCGCGACGCCGATGGTGCCGGCCGGCGGCTTGCCGCCGCGTAGGCCGAGCCGGAACATGCGGATCGAGTCGGTCACGCCCTCGTCGTCGGCGTCGTCGCCCGAGCCCGATCCGCCGTGCATGGCGTCGCGCGCCATGGCGCTGCCGGTGTGGTTGAGGCCGGTGCCGGAGATCACCAGGTGGGCGGGGTCGGGGTGGTCGATCGGCGGCAGGAGGCGCCGTTCGTCCACCAGCGCCTGGTAGTCGACGCTGGCGGCTCGGTCGCAGCCGGCCACCAGGTCGACGAGCGCCTGGCCAGTCGTGTCCGCTTCGTGGGCCAGCTCCAGGATGGATGCGACGCCGGCGAGCTCGTCGATCCGGTCGCGGCCGGCGACCACGCCGACGCGGCGCTGACCGGACGCGGTCACGTACTGAACGAGGCGGGTGGCACTCACAGCCGCTGCACCTCGCCGGTGCGGATCGCCCGGTCGGCGGCCAGCACGATGCGGGTCGCCTGGATGCCGTCGGTGGCGTCGAGCTCGGGGGTGCGCCCGGCGCGCAGCGCGGTGATGAACTCACGGTTCTCCAGCAGGAAGCCTTCCTCGGTCTCGACCCGCTCCGACCACTGCCGCTCGCCGTCGTTGAACGTGGCGGCCTTGAAGCGGTCGTGGAGCTGCACGCTGCGGCCGCCCCCGAACAGCTCCAGGAAGAACTTGCTGGTCATGTGCCCCAGGGCCGCGTCGCCCTGGATCCAGCTTGCCACGGCGCCGGAGGCGAAGCGGATCGAGGCCACGCACTGGTCGATGCGCGGGTGGCCGGGGTGGGTCATGGCGCCGCCGGCCGCCCACAGCAGCTCCGGCTCGCTGCGCGCCATCCAGCGGATCACGTCGGTGGTGTGGCAGCCTTGGCTGTAGACGTTGGCGCCGCCGCGCACCGGGTCCTGCGCCCAGGCGTCGTCGCGCCAGCGGTTGTCCATCATCTGGCCGACGATGACCTGCGGCTCCGGGACGAACTCGCGCGCCTTCTGGAGGAGGGGGTAGTAGCGCATCTTGAACGCCGGCATCAGCCACACGCCGGCCTCCTCGACCGCGGCGGCCACCGCCTCGCATTCCTCGACCGACAGCGACAGCGGCTTCTCGATCAGGATGTGCTTGCCGGCCCGTGCCGCCTTGATGGCCAGCGGCGCGTGCGAGTCGTGGTGGGTGCAGATGTAGACGGCGTCCAGGTCGGGGTCCCCAAGGAGGCGGGCGATGTCCTCGGTTGCGTAGCCGCCGTGCTCGGCCGCAAGGCGCTCGGCCGCGGCCGGCACCACGTCGGCGAAGGCCGTGAAGCGGGCGCCGCCCACCTCGCGCACGCAGCCCGCGTGCACGGCGCCCAGGCTGCCACAGCCGATCAGGCCGAAGCGCAGGTCTCGCGAGCTCATCTCGGCGGATCCGGGGCGGTGGTGTCTCCGGAGGCGTCGTACATCAGCCGGTGCAGGTCCGTGAGCAGGCGGTCGTCGGTGGTCATGCGCATCTGCGGCGCGATGCAGGGCATGCCGCGGCTCAGCGTCGGGTCGCCGTACGCGTTGGTCTGCCGGTCGGCCAGGTCGATGTCCGCGCAGGCCACGCCGTCGCCGTGGATCTCGGCGATGATCGCCCCGGAGGAGTCGATGATCATGCTCGGCGGGCCGGTCGCGGCGGCGACGAAGTAGAGGCGGTTGTCGAGCGCGCGCGTGCGCCACGTGATCGGCTTGCCGCCGGCGACCGGCAGAAACAGGATCTCCGCCCCGAGGTGCGTGTAATACCGGGCCACCTCCGGGAACCACTCGTCGTAGCAGATGTGCAGCGCCACGCGGCCGACGTCCAGGTCGAACACCGGGTACTCGGTGCCGCAGGAGATGCCGCCGCGCAGCTCGCCGAAGGTCAGGTGGGTCTTGTCGTAGGAGCCCAGCAACTCGCCCGAGCGGTCGAACAGGACGGCCGTGTTGAACACGTGCGGGCCGCGGCGGCAGATGACGCCGGCGATCACGTACATGCGGTGGCGGCGCGCGGCCTCTGCCAGCACCCGGCAGACGGGGCCCTCGGGGACCGGCTCCGCGGCGTCGGCCCATGATCCGTAGGCGCGCTCCGGGACGCCCTGCACGGGCGAGAACTCGGTGAGGGCGGCGATGTCCACCCCCATCGACCCGGCCTGGTCGAGCTTGGCGGCGATGCGCTCGCGCTGCTCGGCCGTGGTCAGCGGCGCGGGCGGATCGCCGAAGCGGATCGTGGCGATGCGCGCGATGCGCGCCGGCGGGCGCGGGACCTGCGTGACCATCGCGCGCGACCACGCGATCCGGCCGCCCGGCGCGGCGCGCAGATAGAGCTCCATCCGCTCGTGCTCGGATGGGTGGGGCTCGTGCCGGAACGTGCACTCCAGGGACAGCGTTCCCGCAGGCGCGGCCCTCTGTTCGGCGGAACGCTGCAGCCGCGGCGTCAGGAAGTGGCCGGCACACTGGGCGAACACCGAGAGCGCGGGCCGTTCGACGTTCTCCGGGCGGGCCTGCACGCTCGCGCGGTACCAGCAGCCGGGGACCAGGCGCACCGAGCGGTGCCAGCAGCCGAAGGCGTGCAGGTCGCCGGTCCCTTCCAGGACCAGCTCCTGCTCACCGTCGCCGCCCGTCTCGGTCCGGGCGCGCGGCGCGAGCTCCGCGCGTGGGGTGTCGGTCCTCCACTCGCCGTGCAGGCGGTTCGCGTCCGGCAGCGGCGCGGGCTCTCCGGTCTCGCCCGGATTGACACCGGCCGCCAGCAGCATGCCCACCCATTGGCGATGGTTGCGCGTCACCGACTCCGGGTGCGTGCGGCTGCGTGCCACGAAGCCGGGGACGTTGCTGCGTCCGGTCGGCGCGCCGAGGCGGCAGTAGCGGGTGTCCAGGCTCCAGCGCACGGTCCGGGACGTATTCGGCAGCGAGCGGTGCGCGACCCGCTCCATGGTCATGAGGGCGTCGCCGGGCTGCATCTCGCAGGTGACGCGCTCGCCGTCCGGCAGGTCCTCGTCGTTGATGCCGTGGTACGCGACGACACCGGGGATGTTGGTGTTCAGCCTGTGCGGAACGCTCTGCCGGTGGGAGCTTGAGATCACTTCCAGGCAGCCGTTCTCGCGCCTGGCGCTGGTCAGCGGAATCCACAGGTTGAGGATCACGCTGTCGCCGATGTCCTCGGCCAAGTACGCGTCGTCCTGGTGCCAGGGCACGTCCGCGGGGTCGTGCTCGGGTAGCTTCACCCGCAGCACCGTCTGCGGATGGGCCAGGATCTCCGGCCCGACCACGGACTCGACCGCGTCGAGCAGGGCCGGATGGGTGCGCAGCGCGAACATGCCGGCCGTCTTGTGCCGCTTGCTGTGCAACCGGCGCCAGATCCAGGCGAGGGCCTCCTCGTCCAGCTCGGCGGCGACCGCGGCCAGGCGCCGGTCGAAGGGCTCGTCCGCGAAGGTGGCGGCGGGGTCCAGGCGCTCCCAGATGACGAGCTGCTCGACCGCCTGCTGCACGGCGGCGGCCAGGTCGTCCGCGAGGGGCTGGAAGGCCGCTCGCGGCAGCAGCCCGGGGAGAATCAGGTAGCCCCGTTCGTGGAGCTCCGCGCACTGCGACTCGGTCAGACCGGTGCCGTGTTCCATACCGGACCGATTGAACGTCGCCCGGCGCCGCCTTGACAAGCCGCTCGCCGGTCGGGCGATCGTCCGGCGGTGATCGGCCTGTTCGTCCGCTACCACGTGAGGCCGGCGGTCCGGTACTACACCAGGGGAGTCACGCCGCTGACGGTGATCGGGGCGGTGACGATCGTCGGTCTGTTCGCGACGGTGTACGAGATCTACTTCACGGCGGTACGGCGAGGGCTGATTCCGGTGGACGTGTCGCTGCACCACCTCCGTGCCCTTACCCTGGAGTTCGTGGTCGGGTTCCTGGTGGCCGGTCTGCGCAAGCGTCAAGGAGTGGTCACGTTCTTCACGTCGACTCCTCTGAGGCCGGCAGATGCGCTGCGGCTGCTCCTCCTGGCCAATGGCGGCAAGCCGTTCGTCGGGGAAGCGGTGTCCATCGCATTCGTTCTGCCGTTCGTTCTGCGGTTGTCGCCGTCGATCGAACGGGCCGTCCTGCACGTGGCCAGCGATGCCGTCGCGGTGGTGCTGCACTATTTAGCGGCGACCGTGATCGCGGCGCTGTGGCAGCGCAGGCGGAAGGACGGGGCACGTGCCGCCGCGGTGTTCATGGCATTCGTGGGCGTGGAATTCCTGGTGTTTCGCCAGTGGCCGGACGCGGACTACGTGCTGCTGCCGGTGAACATCGCCGCGTGCGTTGCGTGTTGGACCGTGGTGATCGGACGTCTGGATCCCACGAGGTTTCAGCGATTCCTCATCAGCGCCGTACCGAGGAGGGGTGGCCGCTCCACGGTCAACCGAGTTCTGCGTCCGCTGCCGGTGGAGGCCAAGCTCTACGTGAAGGAGTGCCTGATGCGTCGCGAGTCTGCGCTCGCGGTGCTCGCCGCGGCCGGGCTGTTCACCGGATTGATCGTTGCGCTGATCCTCGGCATCCCGGACGAGGCGCGCACGACGACGATCATCGCCTGTATGTACGCGGCAGCGGGATTCGGCGCCGGAGTAATCGAACGGCCCGATCGCGCGCACATGGAGTTCTTCAAGACCACTCCGGTGACGTTCGGTCGTCTGACGGTTGCCATGCTGGCACCGCACTGCGCGGGGTATCTGCTGTCGGCGGCGATCGTGGGAACGGTGGGCGCGGCAGGAGGGATGCACCTCGGTGCCCTGCTCATCCTGATGACGCAGGGCGTGTTCGTGGCACTGGTGACGTGGTTGATCCCGTTCCGGTTTCTCTACAGCTCGAAGCTCTTCGTGCTGTTCGTTTCCGGGCTGATCATGACCGCGGGATTCGTGCTGGCCGTCGGAGCCGGGGCTGTGCAGGGCGCGGGACTGCCGGTCGCGTACGCGGCGTTCGTGGTACTGATTCCCGCGATCCTCTATCCAGGGGCATCGTTCAAGTACGAGGTTTCCACCGTCGAAGACTGGGTTTACATGGCGTGATCGAGCTTGTCGGGGCGGGCAAGACCTTCGGGAACGGCAAGGGCGTGTTCGACGTCGACCTGCGGCTGGAGGGCGGGCTGACCGGTTTCCTGGGGCGCAACGGTTCCGGCAAGACCACGACGATGCGGCTGATCATGGGGTTGCTGGAACCCGACGGAGGCACGGTGCTGGTCGACGGGCATGATCTGTGGAAGTACGACCACATCTACACGCTGAAGCGCCACCTGGGCTTCCTGCCGAACGACGACTACTTCTTCCCGCGGCTCACCGGCCGCGAGAACCTGGAGTACCTGAGTCTCCTGAAGACGGGCGATCGCGACGCCTACGCGGCGCTGGATCGGTTCATCGCGGAGCTGGAGGTGGACGAGTTCATCGACGATCCCTTCGACAGCTACTCCACGGGGATGAAGAAGAAGGCGCAACTCGTGGGCGCCCTGATCGGCGAGCCCGCCAACATCCTGCTCGACGAGCCGCACAACGGGCTGGACGTCCTGGCGAACATCGCCCTGAACCGGACGTTGCTGAAGCTCCGCGACGAAGGCCGGACGGTCTTCGTGTCCAGCCACCTGGCGGAGGTGTTCGACACGATCGGCGACAACCTGGTGGTGATCGATCACGGTCGGATCGTCGCTCAGCACCCCGCGCCGTTTCAGAAGAAGCCGGTGGACCTGTACCTGGATGCGATCGGCGCTTCAGGCGAGGCTTCGCCGCCGGATTAGCGCGGCCGGTCGACCCTTACCGCTCCAGCGTCTCGCGCAGCACGCCCGTCGGTCCGACCAGGACGACGTCGCCGAAGCGGAGCTCTTTCGCCATGAACTGCTCTTCCGCAAGCTGCAGAGCCCTGCCGGGCTCGATCGCGACGACCGTGGCGTTGTCCGTCAGCGTCTCCTCCGCCAGGCGGTCCCAGACCGCCTCCACGCTCCGCTGCGCGGTCCAGCGCTCCTCGCCCGTTCCCTCTTCGAAGGCGGCTGTCCCCGCCCAGCGAATCGGGTCGTGCGCGCCGTCGGAGGTCATGACGACTCTGCCTTCGTCCGGGGTGTGCAGGATATGCCGCTCGGCGAGGATTCCCTCCGGTATGCCGATCGCGTCGAGCAGGCTGTTGTCCGGTTCGGTGGGGCGATACGGCTCCGCCGGCCGGTCCGTGGTCAGCCGTTCCAGCGCGTCCTCCAGGCCGGCGCGCGTGTGGTCGGTGGTCAGGCACCGGAACGGGCGCCCCGGCTCGATCAGGTGCGCGCGGGTGTCGCCGACGTGCACGAGCATCCCGCTGCTCCGTTTCCAGACCGCGGCGGTCAGCGTCGTGCCGCCCCGGCCCCGGAGCGTCTCCACCACGTCGCGCTGCGCGGCAACCAGGGCGTCCGCGAGCACGTCGCGGGGCGTATCGTGGTCGTCTGAGAGGCACCGCTCGACGACGACCTGCACGGCGCGGCGACTCGCCCAGCCGCCGTCCTCCATGCCACCCATGCCGTCTGCGACCACGGCCGCACCGTGGGGGGACAGAATGCCGCGGGGAATCCAGATCAGCGCCACGCCGCAGTCCTGCTGCTCCGGGCGCGGGCCTTGCTGCATGCCGACGGCCAGCGCGCCGTCTGCACCGGCGTGGATCGCCCCGTCCGCGTACCCGGAGAGGCTGAGCGCCTCAGCGAGCCAATCGCCCAGTTTCGAGTATTTCATCGTTACGCCCCATCACCGGGCGCCACGGTCTCTAACTCGCCGCCGCGGTGGTCTTCTCCGGGACCGCGCTCTTTCCCTGCGCCTGTCCGTCCCGGAACCCCAGCCGCTTGCGGCGGCCGCGCATGGCCGCGTGCGCCTCGGGCGACCCGTCGTGGAAGCTGCCGAACCACTTGTCCAGCGGCACGCCCTCGTTGCCGTAGTTGCACTCGAAGTAGCGGTGGTGCAGGTAGTGGAAATAGCCGCCGTTGCTGAAGGTCTTGTCGTCCTTGAGCACGAACTCCGAGAACCCGGAGTGGCCGGCCGCCGGGCTCAGCCCGGTGTGCATCAGATGGAACACCGCGTGGATGGGGTGCGACGGGATCACCCAGTGCACGAGCACGCCGGAGAAGTAGATCAGGTGCTCGATCGGGTGCATGGACAGCCCCGACCACGGGCCGATGTTGACGTTGCGGTGGTGGAGGTAGTGGGCGATCTTGTAGAGCGGCTTCCAGTGCGTCCACCGGTGCGTCCAGTAGAAGTGCATCTGCCGGATGAACAGGACCGCGATCATCATCAGTGAGCAGTAGGCGATGCCGGCCGGCGACCGCCACTCGACCCGCGGCAGCCAGCCGTTGCCGTACATCCACAGGGTCACCGCCTCGTACGCGGTCCAGATGCCGGCGCCGGAGACGAGCGACCAGAACATGTTGTCCCAGGTCTGGTTGCCGAACAGGAACGCCCGGTTCTTCTTCGCCAGCCAGCGCGCGTTGTACTTGTACTTCTTCCCCTGCGCGCGCTTGATGTACAGCCGCAGGTGCAGCCCGCCGGCGATCAGGACCAGGAGCGCGACGTTGCGCAGGTAGATCTCCGCGATCCAGCCGACCTGGAAGGTGGCGGTGCGCTCCAGGGACGGCGTGAGAAAGAGCCACGCCACCACGGCGATGGCCATGTAGACCAGGTTCTTGGGCCACAGGATGCCGTCGTGCCCGAAGATCGCCTTGAGAATCACCTTGGTCCGCACCGGCCGGTCCCACATCGGGGACGGTTGCGGTAGATTCGCCGGCTGCCACTCGCCCTTCGCGTCGCGAACGCCCAGATCCGCCTCAGCCATGACGTTGCAGGATAGCATGGGCCCGCCGGATGTAAACCCCTGTATGGCGGTCACTCACGTCCGCGCGCCGGTCCCGTGTGACCGGCAGGCCGGTGCCCATCCGGCGTGCTACGCTCCACTTTCGTGAGTGACGGAACGACCCCCGCACGACTGGACGCCGAGCGGCGCCTGTTCGTCGACCTGATCGATGTCGACCGCCGCGACAATGTGAGCCGCACCTTCCACCAGGCCCGCAAGCACGGCCTGCCGGTCCTGGCACAAGAAGAGCCGTGGGAGCGGATGGGCGGCATGACCGCGTCGGTCATCTACGACCACGAGGAGGGCGTCTTCAAGGCGTGGTACATGGCAGGCTTCTACGCCCCAGGCAAGGAGCACGTGCAGTGCCTGGCGCTCTCCGACGACGGCATCAACTGGACCAAGCCCGTGCTCGGCCTGCACGAGGCGCTCGGCAACACCGACAACAACATCGTCGTTCCGGCCGAGTACCACGACGGCAGGGACCACTTCGAGACGATGATGAAGGATCCCATGGATCCCGACCCCGAGCGCCGCTACAAGGCGCTCGGCTGGGCCAGCTACGACTGGGACGGGCCGATGAGCGGCATCTACACCGGCACATCGCCCGACGGCATGCGCTGGACCTTCACGCCGGAGCCGATCGTCCATCACCACCCGCGTCCCGGAACCGCCGACCTGGGGCCGATCGGCGACGCGCAGGCGATGATGATCGACACCCGTCGCAAGCGTTACGTGGCGATGCTGCGCGGCGCCATGGATCACCCCGGCTGGCGCGTGATGTCGGTGAGCGAGGACTTCGTCACCTGGACCAAGCCTGAGCGCTTCCTGCTCTATCTCAATGAGGAGGAGTCGCTGTACAACAACAACGGCTTCGTCTACGGGGCTCAGTACCTGGGCATCCTGACCCACTTCGACCGCCGCGCCGAGCACCAGTCGCAGACCCTGAAGCTCCTGACCAGCCGCGACGGCGACGTGTGGATGCGGGCGCCCGCCACCGAGCCCCTGGTCGGGCTGGGCGACGTCGGCGACTGGGACCGCTTCCAGATCATGCTCACCGGCGCCCCGCCGGTGCCGGTGGGCGACCGGCTGCACATCTACTACCGCGGCACCTCGCGCCGCCACAACAAGGTGGTGGGCGAGTTCGAGCCCAGAATCGACCCGGACCAGGAACGCGGCGGCATGTCCATCGGGCTGGCCACGCTGCGGCTGGACGGCTTCGCCTCCATCGACGCCAGCTACGACGGCGGCACCATCACCACGGTGCCGTTCGAGCTGGCCGGCGCCGAGCTGCACGTCAACGCCAAGTGCGACTTCGGTCGCATTTCGGCGGAGCTGCTGGACGAGGGGTATCGCCCGATCCCGGGCCATGCCGCCGACGACTGCATCGCCGTCAGCGCCGATGCCACCGATCAGGTCATCCGCTGGCGCGGGGAGGCGGCCGGCAGGCCGCTGTCCGCCATCGCCGCGCCGGCGAGGATCCGCTTCCACATGGCCAACTCCCGCCTCTACAGCTACTGGCTGCAGTGAGGCCCCGAACCATCCGGCAAACCGGAACCCCGGCAAGGAGCACCGCATGATCACCGTCCACAACAGCGTCCCCAACCCTGTCGTCGAAGAGGCGGTCCTGTTCCCGTTCGACACCTACAGTTGTCCGTTCTCGGCCGGGCTCCGGCTGCAGCTCATCCCGGGAAAGATCCCGGGCCGCGGCAACCCGATCGTCGTCGCCGCCGGCGAGCCGGGGTCACCCGACGACTACAGCACCCGCTTCTACGGCACGGTCATCCCCATCGACGGCGAGCTGCGCATGTGGTACCTGGCCCGCAGCACCCTGGACGCGGACGGCAGCAACGGCGGCCAGCTCCGCTGCTGCTACGCCACCAGCACGGACGGCGTCAACTGGGACAAGCCCGACCTCGGCCTGATCGAGTTCAACGGCAGCAAGCACAACAACATCGTCAATCTGCGCGCCGGCCGCTGCGACTTCGCCGCCCTACCGGTGATGTACGAGCCGGACGACCCGGAACCGGCGCGGCGTTTCAAGGTTGTCTTCGAGAGCGAGGCGTACGGCAACCAGTTCGCCGTCGCCTACTCGGCCGACGGCCTCAACTGGACCGAGTCGCCGAACAATCCGGTCGGCCCCGGCCTGGAGCAGACCGGACTGCTCCGCCACAACGGCTGCTACTACGTCAACGGCCAGGGCGGCACGCATTACACCACGGGGCGGGTGCTGGCGACCTTCGCCTCCTACGACTTCGAGACCTGGACGCAGGCGTCGTGCGTGGGCTACCGCCGCGACATGGTGCCGCCGGAACCGCTGCTCTACGACCCGCTCTCCTCGGCGCCGAAGGCCAAGTGGAACCAGAGCGAGGAGGTGCACCTGGGGGCCGGCCTCTGGGACCGCGGCAACGTGATCCTGGGCATCTACGACATCTGGCACGGGACGCCGACCAGCGACCGCCAGCTGATCTCCATGGACCTGGGGCTGCTGGTCAGCCACGACGCCCTGCATTTCTACGAGCCGATCAAGGACTTCCCGATCCTGCCCGCGTACGAGGAGGCAGGCGCCGTGGTCGGCAAGCCGCCCACGGTCAGCCACGGCCAGGGCATGGTCAACTGGGGGGACAAGACGCTGCTGTGGTACGAGGCGTGGGGAAACCTGCCGGTGGAGGTGCGGCTGGCATCGTGGGAGCGCGACCGGATCGGCTACTTCGAGGCGATGCGCGGCGAAGGCGGCCACCTGGTGACCTGCCCGCTGGCCGGCGCCACCGAGTTCAGCGCCAACGTCGGCGGCCTGGGACCGTACACGGAGCTGCGGTTCGAGCTTCTGGACGAGGGCTTCCATCCGCTTCCCGGCTTCAGCGGCGACGACGCCGCGGTGTTGACCGCGCTGGAAGGAGCAGGAGAAGGCGAGGAGGACCTTGTGCCCGGTCAGCAGAGCCAGCGGGAGTCCGTGCCGGCCGCCGGACTGCGCGAGCCGATCCGCTGGCAGCGCCCCGTGCCGGCCGACACCGGAGCGCTGCGCCTGCAGGTCACCTTCGCCGGCATCCGCCCCGAGGACGGCCAACTGTACGCGATCTACGCCCGCTGAGCGCGCGTTTCGATCTCTCAAGAGAATGGATCAAATCATGGATACGAAATTGACGAGAATCGGAGTGTTCTACGACGGAAGCTACTTTTCGCACGTGAGCAATTATTACTGCTACGACCACCAGCGGAAGGCACGGATCAGCATTTCGGGGCTGCACGACTTCATACGAGAAGAAGTTGCGAAGAACGAGCAAGCGGACGCGCGCTACTGTCAGATCGTCGACGCACACTACTTCCGTGCGCGGGTCTCGGCTGCCGATGCGCAGGATCGTGACGCGCTTTATCGAGAGCGGGTCTTCGAGGATGTACTGATCAATGAGGGCGTTACGACTCACTTCCTTCCGTCCACGCCACGTGGCGAGAAGGGCGTCGACGTCTGGTTCGCCCTCGAAGCATTCGAGCTCGCTATTTACAAGAAATTCAACGTGGTCGTGCTGGTTGCAGGAGACGGTGACTACGTCCCGCTGGTTCGCAAGCTGAACACCCTCGGAACCCGGACGATGGTTACGGCGTGGGACTTCAAGACGAGCGGGATTGACGGTCAGGAACGGGAGACCCGAGCCTCGCAGTTCCTGATCAACGAAGTCACATATGCCGTCATGATGGACGGCATCATCGACGACCGGTCACGCAGCGGCGACCGGGTCGTGAACAATCTGTTCGTCGCACCGCCCCAGTCACCCGCCGCACGCACCACGCGACACAGCGTTGCGTCAGATGAGCTGCAGGAGGGTGTCATACAGAATCTCAAGGACGGCTTCGGCTTCATCACGCCGGACTCGGGCGGTGACAACCTGTTCTTCCATTGGCGGTCCGTGAAGAACGGAGACTTCGATGAGCTGCAGGTGGGCGAGATGGTCCTGTTCGTGCTCGGCAGCAACGACCGTGGCCCGTGTGCGATTGACGTGAGGCGGCCAGACAATCCGACTGCGGGAGGGTAGGCGAGGAAGGCTCCTGCTTTTCTTGTCTACCCGGCCATCTCCTCCACCGTGCGGAGCTCGGTGGTGAATCGGGCGTGAGCGCGGTGGAAGGCCGATAGGGTGGATGGAACACGGTTCTGCACGATCCGGGTGCGTTCCGGGTCCAGGCGAGTGCCGTAGATGTTGCGGAATACGTGGCGAAACGCACGCAGTTCACGAATGTGCTGCGCGAGCGATCGATCGAGGAGACGAGGGCGAAGGCTCTCGATCTCGATCGTCATGCGTTCCACCAGTTCGCGATGCCATGCGGACGGCGGGAGGTCGTTCTCGAAGAACCGGGAAACTCGGAGGAAGTAGGACTCCAACGCGTTGTAGATGTTGTGAATGGTGTAGCCCAACGCCGCCCAGTCCAGCTCGTCGGCCGCTCCGTGGCGGATGCGGCCGTCGGCTTTCAGGTTGGTCTCGGCAAGGTCGCCGAGAATCTCGGCATCACCCTGCAGCTCTGCGATCAACGTTGCGACGCGCGCTTTCTCGTTCATACATCACCTTGCCGTGATGCTCGACAGCCCGGCGGATCACCGAGCTGGCGTTCGGTAGGTCGACGACGTCAACCTTGAAGGGGCTGTCGAGCGCGATCGAGACCAGACGGAGATTACTGTGGCGAGTCAACGGCCAGATCCACGTCCGGCTCGCGGTTGCCCAGGTCGCCGGTAGCCAGCGAACCGAAGAGCACGACCGTGCAGAGGTCGGGATCCGCCTCAAGGAAGCACTTCGTGAGCCGCTCGGCTTCCGCGAGACCGGCCGCTCGCCACTCACGGCGCATGTGTTCGAGATGAGCCGATCTCCGGCGCTCTCGCGCTTTGAGCCCTTCGGCGACGCCTCGAAGGAATCGCTTTCGTTCCTCGTCCACAGTCGGGGAACGTAGTCGGCATACACGGCGCGCGTCGAGGGGGACGGCCTGCGATCGAACGCGCTACGCGACGTCGTCGCTGCCGAAGTCCGGGCGGATCACCATCACGGTGGCGGTCATGCGGTTGACCGGAAGCTCACTCAGCCGGAGATAGGGCGGTTCCTGCCTATTCGAGCGTCTGCTGCAAACAATGACTCCGGCTCAACGAGCAGGTCTGATACACGTTTCCCCAGAGCTTCAGCGATGGCGGTCAATGTATTGACCCTGGGCGTCTGTTCGCCGTTCTCGAGCCGTACCAGCGTAACGCGTCCAATGTCGGCCGCTCGTGCCAGCTCCTCTTGAGTCAAACCCGCCGAATCTCGCACCGCTCTGAGTCGCTCGCCGAGCGTCCGTCTGCCGCGCATGGCTATCGCCTCAACGGTGGGCCGGTAGGACTCGTCACAGTAGTGACGCGCGAAATCCCAGGGGATCTCAATGTGTTCACCGTTGACCGTGTTGAGGATCATCTCGTATGGGTTCGGCAATTCAAGGCCGGACAGGTCCTTAGCATCATCGATCTCGTTAATATCGCTATACGGTATCGTGCCTCTGCACCCATCTGCGAAGCTCAACTGGACTCCGTCGGCAACTATGGTGGCGACCATCATCATCCGATCGGCGTTTGTTACCAGAACCGCATTCATCGCCTGTCCTCTATGGATAGCGTCCCATGTGTATTGTTACGCGACCACGTCGTCGCCGAACTCCAGGCGGATCACCATCACGGTGCCGGCCATGCGGTTGACCGGCAGGCCGCTGAGGCGCAGGTAGGGCGGCTCCTGCCAGTGCCACGGCGTGGTCTCCACCGTGGCGCGGAGCTCGCTTCCGTCATTCAGCAGCGTCGCCCGCTCGGGAGCCACACGTAGCGGCTTGAGGATCAGGCCGGTGCTCTGCGGCGCCGCCGGCAGGTGGACGTAGAAGCTGTTGCCCTTGCGCGTGACCAGCATGCTGTCGCGGGGCACGTGGCGCTCGCCGCCGTGCATGCCGATCGCGTCGTCGTCGATCACGGTGGAGGCGGGCACGGTGCCGTCGAACGCCTCGCGAACCTGCCGGTACCAGTTGCCCACCTGGGCGAGCGTGCCCAGGTTCCCCACCGGCAGGCTGCCGTCCGCCTTCGGGCCGACGTTCAGGATGTAGTCGCCCCCCATCGCCAGCACGCGGTCGATGCTCTCGATGATGTGGCGGTCGCTGTAGTAGTCCTCGTCCTCTCGATAGCCCCAGCTCTCGCGGCCGAGCGCCTGCACGGCCTGCGTCGGTGAGTCGAACTCGCGTGCCTCGGGGACATGGCGTTCCGGGGTGCCGTAGTCGCCGGGGCTCGGACCGCGGTCGTTGATCAGGATGCCCGGCTGCAGCTCGCGCACCATCTCGTTCAGGCTCGGGTCGTGGTGCTCGGCGACGTTCACGTCCCAGAAGAAGTCGCGCAGCGGACCGTAGTTGGTGCAGAGCTCCCGCACCTGGCCGCGGACGAACTCCCAATAGGCGCCGAGGTCCGGCTGGTCTCCGGGGCGCGGACCGAACATCTCGTGGTGGCGCCCCAGGTTCGGGTAGTGCGGGTGGTGCCAGTCGGGGCAGGAGTAGTAGAAGCCGAGGGCGATGCCGCGGCGCGCGCACGCCTCGGCAAGCTGGGCCAGGATGTCCCGGCCGTAGGGGGTGTGCATCACCGAGTAGTCGGTCAGCTTCGTGTCCCACAGGCAGAACCCGTCGTGGTGCTTGGTGGTGATCACGACGAAGCTCATGCCGGCGCTCTCGGCCGCCACCAGCCACTCGTCGGGATCGAAGCGGTCCGGGTCGAAGCGTTGGACGAGCTGCTCGTAGTCGCTCCTCTTCATGTCCGACCGCCAGAGAATCTGCTCGTGCCACGCCGGGATCGCGTACAGGCCCCAGTGGATGAACATCCCCAGCCGCTCCGTGAAGTACCGGTCGCGCCCGTCGCCGAATGGTCTGATCATGATCGTCTCCCCCGCTTGCGTCATCTTATCTTGACCGCCACGGAACCGCTGCGTACGGTATGACGTACGGGAGGCAAATGATGGGGACCATGAACGCCACCAACGCGCGAAAGAACCTGTATCGGCTCATCGACGAAGTGAGCGAAACGCACACGCCGATCACGATCACGGGTAAGGAGCGGTCGGCGGTCCTGGTCAGCGAAGAGGACTGGAACGCGATTCAGGAGACGCTGTATGTGTCCTCCATCCCCGGCATGACCGACTCGATACGGGAAGGGCTCGAAACCCCCGTGGAGGAGTGCGACCCAGAGCCTGGGTGGTGACGTACCGGCTGGTGTTCACCAGACAGGCCCGGAAGGACGCGCGGAAGGTGGCTGCGGGTGGGCTCCGCGCGAACGTGGAGCGACTGCTACAGGTACTGCGCGAGGATCCGTTTCGCAATCCGCCACCGTTCGAGAAGCTGGTTGGCGATCTGACGGGGGCGTTCTCGCGCCGGATCAACATTCAGCATCGTCTCGTGTACCAGGTCCTCGACCATGAGCGAACCGTCAAGGTGCTGCGAATGTGGACACGCCCGTAGCTTGTCGGATTCCGACAAGCTACGGGCGCAGAGGTGGGGATGGGCCAGAAGCGGCGCCTGTGGCGCCGGTTCTGGGGCGCTATGGCGGCTGAGTCGCCCATCGGGCATGATCGACGGATGAGCTCCTCAGTCCTGACGCCCGCGTCGTTCTCGCCTTCGACCACGTCCGTCGAAGACTTCGACTTCACCGCTGGGCAGGTGGACGTGGACGCCATGACGGCGGCGTACCGCAGGCATGGCGCCGTGGTGGTGCGCGGGTTGTCGAACGACTACGTGGCCGACCTGCTGGAGGACATGGAGGCGATCCTGGAGCAGAGCCAGGCGCTTCTTCCCGAGGCGGCGACGGCCAAGCACCACGCCAACGCCGTGACGACGCCGGACGGCACGCTGTTCAACGCCGACCCCAACGATCCGAAGCGTATGGTAGTCAACACGTTGCGGCTGAATGCGATGATCTCGGGCGCGTTCCTCCGCTCGCTGGTCAACCCCGAGCTGCTGGAGTTGCTGGCCGCGCTGATCGGCCCGGACATCGAGCTGTGGAAATGGGGGCAGTGCGTCTACAAGCAGCCCAAGACCGGGGTCCCCAAGTCGCTGCACCAGGACGGGTACTACTTCGAGCACAAGCTGCAGAGCCCGACGGCGGTGCTCAGCTATGCGGTCGACGTGGACATGGGCAACGCGCCCCTGTACGTGGTGCCCGGCTCGCACGAGCTGGGGCTTGTCCGGCACGAGGACGACCGCTGGGCCGGCTTCGCGCTCAACGATCCGGTGTGGTGGGAACGCGCCGTGCCGATCGAGGGTCGGGCGGGGGACGCCGTGATCTTTCACACCTGCACGATCCACGGCTCGCCGGACAACCGCTCGGACCGGCCGCGCCCGGTGTTCATCAAGCGCTACCGGCGCGCGGACGACTTCTGCGTGATCGACGTGGCCAACGTCGCCGACCGGCAACGCGCCGAACAGGCGCCGGTCACCGCCAAGACCGAGGATGACTGGGGACTGATGGTGAGTGGTATCCGCCGCTTTAGGCCGGCGGAAGGGTAGCTGCGAAGGAGTGTCGGCATCAGGCCCATGGCCACCGTGTTTGTCTTGCTCCTGGCCGCCCTGGTCGCTCTGATTGCGTGGAACATTGCGGTGATGATGCGCCGCGACCGCGAACGCCGTATGGACAGATCAGGGCGCACGGGCGGCGACCGTGCCGGCGGCGCCGACTTCCATACCGACAGGGGCGGCTCTGACGGTGGCGGGCACGACTCCGGGGGTGGCGACTTCGGCGGAGGTGACTTCGGTGGGGGCGGTGGAGGAGATGGAGGTGGTGGAGGCGAGTAGCGCTGTCGTTCAGCCTTCGCCGAGTACACGCCACGCGTGCCGGCAGCCTGAGCCTTGCCGGGAGCCCCAACGGTGCACTACGCTGTAGTGCAATGCAGAAGAACGAAGTCTACAGTTGGCGGCTCGACGCGGCGCTGAAAGAGGCGCTGGAGAGGGCTGCTCGCGCCGAAGACACGAACGTCGCGAGCTTGCTGCGAACGATCGTCACCGACTGGCTTGCGCGCAACTCCGCGAATGGAGACGACGCGGCTTCCCAGCTCCGGATGCGCAACCAGGCGCTCCGCTGCGCCGGATCGATCCGGGGGGGCGATCCGAATCGAGCGGAACAGGCAAGCAGTCGCGTGCGAGCGGCGTTGCAGGATCGACGTGCGCGTTGAGGGACTTGCCGACACCGGCGCTCTGCTCGCCTTCCTCGATGAGGACGACAAATGGCACGAACGATGTGTCGCGGCATTCGAGCGCCTGCGTCTCCCGCTCGGGACGACCGCTGCGGTTCTCGCCGAGCTGTTTCACCTGCTCGGCCACTCGGGAGAGCTGGCTCCAGCATGGGGATTGATCAGGTCGGATGCGATCACCGTTCTTCCCATCGTCGATGACGATCTTCCGGCTCTCGATGAACTGATGAAGCGTTACGCCGACCGTCCCATGGACTTCGCGGACGCAACGCTGGTGCATGCCGCGGATCGCGAGGGGATAACCACGGTGTTCACCGAAGACAATGACGACTTTCATACGTACCGAGGCGCCACGCGGGGTGGGTCCGGCAGCGCCCCTCCGCGCTGTTATATGGGCGGGCAATCTGTTGGTACTATAGTACCAACAGATGCCGATGGGAGCTCTGTCCGGCCGGTTCGTGGTGCGGGTGTCTTCGCGGCTGCACGGCTCCTTGCGAGAGCGGGCTGGTCGGCTGGGCGTGTCACTGAACGAGGTGTGCCGTGCCGCACTTGCGGCTGCGGTGGATGCGGAAGCCGGCGGGGCGACCACCGAGGCGGCCTTGCCGGACCACGGGATGCTGGCCCGGATCACCAAGTCCTATCGGCCGGACATCGTCGGAGTGATCCTGTTCGGCTCCCGTGCGCAGGGCACCGCGAGGCCGGACTCCGACTGGGATGTCGTGCTGGTCATGACGCCGGCAACAGCGCTCTCACGCGATCTGTACCGGACGTGGGATGAGCGCATCGATCGCGGCACGCGGGATCCGGTGGTGAGTCCGCACTTCATCCATCTGCCACCTGCTGACGGCGGCGGATCGCTGTGGTTGGAGGCGGCGCTGCACGGCCAGGTGCTCTGGCAGCGCGACGCCGGCCTGACGCGCCGCCTGGCGGGCGCTCGGGAGCGGATAGCGGCGGGGAAGGTGCGCCGGCGCGTCGCCTATGGAACCCCGTACTGGGTGCACGGGGAGCCTGATGTACAACCCTGATCTCACCAGCGACTACCTGCAGCGGGCCGCCAGCAGGCTCAAGGCGATCGAGGTACTGCTGGCGGAATCGAGTTGGGCGGATGTCGTGCGCGAGTCACAGGAGGTGGTCGAGATCTGTCTCAAGGCGCTGCTTCGTCACATCCGCATCGAGGTTCCGCGCCTGCACGACGTGAGTCCCGTGCTCGAGGACAACCGCGATCGCCTGCCGGCGGCGGCGCTGTCGCACCTGGATCGACTGAGCGACGTGTCGCGTTCGCTGCGGCGTGACCGCGAGTTGGCATTCTATGGGAGCGAGGATCTGACGCCGAATGCGTTCTACCGCTGGGAGGACGCGGAGAAGGCACTAACGGACGCGACCTTCGTGCACCGGACCGTGCTCAAGGCGGTCCAAGCCCCGGAATAGAACGCGTACCGGCGACCAGACGGGGTGCAAGGCGGGGGGGGGGAGGAGCTTCTCAGCGCCAAGGAGGTGCCTTACAGTCAGCCCTATGCCGAGCTACGAAGTCTACAAACTGCGGTTGGACATGACGACGACGGGGAAGCTGGAGACTCATGCCCGCGCGGAATACAAGCGTCGCGAACTTGCTGCGAACTATCGTCACCGACTGGCTAGACGGCGTCCGTGCTAACGAATACGGCGTCGACGCCGGCGTAAGATACCCAACAAGGCGCTCCGCGGTGCGGGCACGATCCGGGGAGACGATCCTGCCCGGGCGCAACAGACGAGCGGGCGCGCGCGAGATAGAAAGAGAATCGCGGAGGGCAACCGTCTCCGGGCGACAGCGGGCCGCTCGGGGGCCGTTCATGGCAGTGGCAAAACCCGAGAGCATAAGGCAACGCACTCTGCGCGACCTGCCTCGCCGTCGACCGAAAAGGGACGGAGAAAATCCCGCCGCATGCGTCGACGCAGAGGCGTCAGGTCCGGAGACGTGGACGCGCAAAGTTCACTCCGCACGTTGGTGGAACATGCCAAGACAGGGAATCCAAGAGCTGAGTTCATGCTCGGCCAGAGATTCTACTTCGGTGACGGTGTGGCTCAGGACCATCGGCAGGCTGAGGAGTGGTTACGTCGTGCTGTCCGCCATGGACACACGGCTGCCACCGCCGTGCTCGAAGTCCTTGAGAGCGCTGGAGTCCGCCGCAGACAGTCCAGAAGCCTCCTTCCCGCGGACCGGGTGGCCGGGCGAGCAGGGCGCCCCGACAAATCAGTTTCAGCAGGACCGCGGGTGTATGCGCGCCCACGTAAGTGTATCCAATGTGGAGGACCGATTTCGGCAAACGATCATGGAGCCACATGCCGCAGCTGCTCCTATCTGTTTTGATGATTGGGTGCTGAGGACTCACCCGAGGCGCAGCGTCGTGGTTACTTCGAGGATCCGCCCTGCGGCGCTGTCATCCAGGATCGAGTGAGTCTCGCCAACTCCCCGACGGCTCCGGCTCCTTCGTCGACGAAGCGCGTGATCCGCCCGAATCGAAGGTCGAGATACTCGTGCGCCATCAGGTTACGCAGCGCTGCCAGCGGCTGCAGGCGTTCGGACAACGCCGCGAAGTGCGGCAACGTTTCCAGCTCCGCGAGGATCTGACCATACGTGTAGGGAATCGGACGCTGAGTGGACGACAGCACGATCTTGCCGATGTCGATCGCGGCGTTGATCAGGATCTCCACCCAGCGATCGAGATTGCGCCGAAGGTCGCGGTCGGTACGATAGCGATGCTGCGTGACGTCCCGGAATCGCTCGCGGTCCTGAAGCTCCGTGTCGATGAAGTCGACGATCCGTTCGAGACGGCTTTGGTCGACCGGCGACAGGGAGCGGCTGCGATCGCGGATTGACCGGTACTCGCGCTCGGTCTGCAGGAAATCGATGGCCACCGAGGTGACCGCGAGGAAGTATCGTGAGTAGAAGGCCTCGTCCCGCATCAGGACGACGCGTCCGGACGTGAGCGCCGCAGCGCACACCGTGGCCGGAGCCCGGTTCAGGACCAGGATCTCCACATTCCGCTGCGTCGCTCGCTCCAGGGCGATCTGGATATCGGTCTCGTGGGCGATCTCCCGCTCTTCTTCGATTTCGAGCCGGCCGGCCGATGCGCCGTACACCGCGACGTCGACGTCGGAGTCGGGTCGCAGCCTGCCGGAAGCGGCCGATCCGAACAGAACGGCGAAGGTCAGGTGTGGAAAGCGCTCAAGCTCCGAGCCGACCGCCGAGGCGATCTCATCGGCGGCCGACATCGGTACCATCGTCGCACACCGGGAGGGGCCGAGCTGTCATGCCAGCCGCTCCCACCGGGCGGGGTCGATGGCGCCCGTCACGTGCCGGCCCGCGAAGAAGTCCTCCAGCGCGGCTACCGTGGCATCGCCGATGCGGCGGTGGCCGTAGCGGCCGTGGCCGGCCACGTGCGGCGTGAGGATCACGTTGGGCATCGCGCGCAGCGGACTGTCGGCGGGCGGGGGCTCGGGAGTCGTGACGTCGAGCGCCACCCGGATCCGGCCGGTGGACGCCTCCCGGATCAGGGCGTCGTGGTCGATCAGGCTGCCTCGCGCGGTGTTGACCAGCACCGCGCCATCGCGCAACAGGCGGAGCTGCTCGGTGCCCACCATGCGGTCGGTCTCCGGGATGCTCGGCGCGTGCAGGGACACGATGTCCGAGCGGGCGAACAGGTCGTTCAGCTCCGCTTTCTCGACTTCCAGTCTTTCCGCTCCCTCCGCGGTCAGAAACGGGTCGTAGACCAGCATCCGCACCGCGAACGGGCGCAGCACCCGGATCACCTCGCGGCCGACGTCGCTGGCGCCGACGATGCCGACGGTGGCGCCGGTCAGAAACTGGTCGCCCACCGGGATCTCCGGGGAGCGCCAGCCGCCGGTGCCGCGTACGTGCAGGGCGTGATCCATCAGTCGCTTCGCGCTCATGATGATCAGGCCCAGCGTGGTCTCGGCCACGTTATGGGCGATCGCCACCGTGGACGTGAACACGCAGATGCGGCGCGGAACGATGTAGTCCGTCCACACCCGGTCCAGCATGCGGCGCACCGAGCCGGCCGAGTGGGCGATGATCCGCAGCCGGTCGGCCGCCTCCATAACCGCGGGCGTGATCGCCGGCGGTCCGCCGGAAGCCGGGGCCGCCCAGCCGGTGATCAGCGCATCGTGTCCGCCGATCAGGGAGCGGACTTCCCCCTCGGTCAGGTCGCGCTCTCCCCCGTTGCCGGTCACCTCGAAGCGTTCTTGCAGGCGCGTCCAGGACTCGGGGGTGAACACCTTCTCCCTGTGCTCGCGGCCGGGCAGGTGCAGGACGCGCGGCTTGCGCGGTGCGGCGCGGTCAGCCGCCATGGCGCTCTGCCTCCGTGCTGCCCACCTCGGTGTCGCCGGTGGCGACCTGCCAGTCGCGGATGCGGGTGGTCAGGTCGCGGCAGCGCTCGGCGTGCTCCGGGCGGAAGGCCAGGTTGGCCGTCTCGCCCGGATCGTCGTTCAGGTCGTAGAGCTCGTGCTGCCCGGCGGGGCTCAGGCAGTACTTCCACCCCTCGGGAGTGACGATGCAGCGCACGGCGTCCGCCAGGTCGGCCAACCCGGCTTCGCGCGTGGTCACCTCGGCCAGGTACTCGGGCAGCGGGTCACGCTTCAGATCCTCGTGCACGAGGTAATTGATGTCCGTCCACTCCACGAACGCGGGCCGCGGCGGCGGAGCGGCGCCGTCCAGCCACGGGGTGAGCGACGTACCCTGCAGGTGGTCGGGCGCGGCCACTCCCAGCTCGTCGAGCACGGTCGGCACGATGTCCACGTGACCGACCGGCGCGTGCACGTGCCGGTCGCGGCGCTGACCCGGCCGGCTGATCAGCAGCGGCACGCCGATCGACTCCTCGTACATCAGGTTCTTGCCGAAGAGCTGGTGGCTGCCGGCCAGCTCGCCGTGATCGGCGGTGAGGATCACCAGCGTGTCGTCGGCCGCGCCCGAGGCGTCGAGCTGGTCGAACACCCGGTCGAGCGCCCGGTCGACCTGCGTGCACAGGCCCCAGTAGCGCTGGATCAAGAGGCGCCACGCCAGCTCCGAGCGCAGGGCGATGCCGTCCTTGCGGTGGTGCAGCACGGACAGGTGCTCCAGCAGCGCCTTGCGCGGCTGATCCGGGCCGGGCGGATGGTGCCAGTTGTCCGGCAGCGGCACCTGGTCGAACGGATGCAGGTCGTCCAGGGGGCCGGACAGCGGGTCGTGGGGCTCGTAGAAGCAGAGGGTGAGGGCGAACGGCCTGCCCGCGTGGCGGCGGATGAAGTCGCACGCCTTGGCGGCGACGTTGGACGGGCCGCCCAGGTGCTCAGGGACGGCGGGCCGGTCCGCCTTGCCGAAGCGGACGCCGTCGACCGGCGTGAGCCCGTGCGCGCGCAGCAGGTGGTCGGGCGCGATGTCGTTGAAGTCGAGCTCGTCGATGCCGCCGGCGCGCGGCGCCGGTCCGTCGGCATAGCGGTGGCTGCCGCTGCGGCCGAAGAACCCGCACACCCAGCGGTCGTCGAGCAGATCGGTCAGGCACGGGATGTGGTCGTGCATGGGATGCCGGCCCAGCGTGACCTGGCCGTTGTAGTGCGGCCAGGTGCCGGTGTACAGGCACGCGCGCGCCGGGCCGCACACCGGCTGCGCGCAGTAGGCGCGGTGGAACACCGTGCTCCGCTCGGCCAGCGCGTTCATGCGCGGCACCTGGATGCGGTCGTTGCCGTAGGCGGCCAGGGTGGAGCGCGCCTGCTGATCGGTGACGATCAGCAGCAGGTTCGGCGTCTCCCGGGATGCGGACCGTGCGGACATCGCAGACGGGCCGGCCTCAGGCCACCGCCGGCTCGATGCGGCGCCGCTCCTGTTGCTTCCTGCCGTCCGGGTCCTCGGTGATCGCGGCTCCGGCCGGCATGTAGATCACGTTCATGGCCCGCCGCCGCCGATCGGTCGGATTGGGGTCGGAGCCGTGCAGCACGCGCGGGTTCAGCAGGTAGGACTCGCCGGCCGCGGCGGTCAGGACCACCTTCTCCCCGTCGTTCTCCTGTGCGGTCGCACGGGAACGGGCGCGGGCCGTGACTTCCTGCCACGGCAGGCCGTCGGCATCGAAGTGCTGGCTGCCCGGCAGGATGTACATGGCGCCGTTGTCGGCACCGGCGTCGTCGAGCGCGGTCCAGATCGTGAAATAGGGGGTGCCGGGAACCGGAAAGCCGGTGCCCGTGTCCTGGTGCCAGCCGAGAGCGGTGCCGCCATGCGCGGGCTTCATCAGGATCATCGCCCGGTGGATGGCAAGCGGCTGCGGGACGAGCTGGTGGATCACATCGAGCATCGCCGGCCCGGTGATCACCGGATAGAAGATCGGATCCCACTCCAGGCCGCCGATCTTGCGGTAGCCGTCGGACGGGCCGGCGTAGTCGTAGCCGGTGGAGTCGTAACCGGCGTGGTGCCACTTCTTGTCCAGTTGGAAGCCGACCCGGCCGGGAGGGACTCGCCCGCCGGTCAGGTCGTCCGTGCGGCGGCTGAGCGTCTCCAGCTCCGCGGCGCTCATTACCGCGCCAAGCGGCAGGTAGCCGTCGGCATGGAATCGATCGAGTTGTTCGCCGTCGAGCGCCATCGGTCTACTCCCCGGCCGGTGTGCCGCGCAGCTTTTCCAGGATGAACTCGTTGCCCAGGCCGTAGGTCCTCGACTCATCCATCATCAGCGCCATGTTCGGGAAGCTGATGATCCGCCAGCCGTCGTTCATCGCCTCCAGCACGCTCTGGTACGGCCAGTCCTCGGGATCCTCGGGACACGCCCTGACCTCGCCGTCCTCCACCAGGGCCATGCCGTTGACCTTGGAGGTGACCGACGAGAACAGCGTCCACAGGTAGAGGACATCCTGTCGCTGGCCGTTGCCGCCCAGCGCGCGGGCTGCGTCCGCGCAGGCGCGCAGGCGCTCGGCCGGCAGCCGGTCCGACTCCAGAAGCCGGACGCACTCCTGCAGCTCGTCAGCCAGCTTTCCCGCGTCCATGGGAGCACGCTGTTCCGTCACCGCGCGCGCTGTCAACAGCTCGGCATTGCCCGCCCCTACGGCGGTCACCAGATCGTGTCGGCGCCGAGCGCCCCGATCGCCGGATCGGGCGTCGCGACCCTGATCTTCTGGACGATGGCCTGAGCGGCGATCATCCGGTCGAAGGGGTCGCGGTGGGCGTGGGGGAGGGAGCCGGCACGCAGCGCATGTGCGCCGGCGATCGTCAGTTGGCGAAAGCCGTCCTGTGCCAGCCGGTCGTCCCACTCCTCGATGACGTGGCGGCCCGCCGGGTAGTTCCCCAGCCGGTGCTGCGTGGCGATCTCCCAGGCGCTCGCGGCGCTGACCCACACCTTGTGGTGCGGATCCTCGAGCAGTCCGCGCACCTGGCTGCTGAGCTTCTCGGGCTCCGCCCAGGCCCACAGCAGCGTGCAGGTATCGAGCAACAGCCTCATCCGCCCCCGTCCCAGGCCGCGAGCTCGGCGTCGTCGAGCGGCTGCACGAACGAGTCGGGCACCACACCGTCGCGATTGCGATGTTGTCCAAGCTCGCGCGGCGGAGGCGTCTCCATTGGTACCAGCCGGACGCAGCGAACGCCCGCCTTGGCGATCACGATCTCCTCCCCGGCGTGCGCCCGGTCGACCAGCCGCGCGAGCTGGGGCACCGCCTCGTGCACGCTCACCATCGTCATGCGGGCAGCATAGTCCTCCTCTCCTGCATCGGTCGACGAATCCGGTGCCGCGCCCGAACACTACTGGAGGCTCGTTCGTTATTCATGCCGAAGCGGGGAAGCGAAGGCGATCGTATGGCAGTGAGATGGAGCGGTGCGGTTCGCGGAACTGTTCGAAGAGTTTGAGGACCCCTTGCATCGGTACGCCATGTCGTTGGTGCGCAACCGGGACTGGGCCGACGATCTGGTGCAGGAGACCTTCATCCGTGCCTGGAGCCACCTCCCGCTGCTCGGGGTGCTGTCCCTCCCGCAGCGAAGGGCGTGGCTGCGGCGGGTGTTGAAGAACATCTTCATCGACCAGTACCGGCGGAATGTACGGGAACACGCCCTGCTCGCCGCGCTCGATTACGGTCCGGCGGACAACGCCGTCGATCCGTCCTTGTCCCTGCAGGTGCAGGAGCTTCTGGGGATCCTGCCCGAATCGCTGCGTGGACTGTGGTATCGGCGGTACGTCAGGGGGATGAACGCGGCGGAGATCGCGCGGGAACTGGGCATTCCCCATGGCACCGTGCGCTCGCGATTGCACGCCGCCCGCAGGCGTCTGCGCGGGCAGGTTGAGCGGTATCTGTAGTTCAGGAGGAAAGCATGAGCAACGAGAATCAGGGAATCACCTACGGAAACGTCGGCGTGCTGGACATCCGCGCGGCGGATGAGGCGGCGCTTCGCAGAGTCAGGCGGATCGGGAATCTCGGGATGCTGGTGCACGGCCCGGACAATGGGGCTCTGGTGGACATGCTGTCCGTCGGCAATCTCGGCTGTACCATCGAGGCGCCGGCTCACTACACGCTGGAGGTGGCGCCGGTGCGTTTCAATGCCGAGGCGCTGCGCAACCGGTCCGAGTCGGTCGAGATGATCATTCTGGCTCCTGTAGCCGTGGAGTCCGATGTTTCGGCCGAGGACATCGAGCAGTGCATTGAGCGGTTGTTCATCATGGGCCCGGTCATCTGCCCGGACAACGTTGTGGCAGCCCTGCGCTCGAAGACCGCGCAGCAAATGGGACCGGTCACAAGCTACCCGGCCGGTGCCCGGCTCGTGTCGATCCTGGGGGCGCTGAGACTCGATTACGGTGCCCTCGCCACGTTGGAGGATGGAACCGCGCTCAACGTGGCGGGTCGGCTGACGGTGCCGGAGCCGTTGTCGGCGGATCTGTTGGCGCGGAAAATCCGGTGGCTCAACGTGGATGGTGCGGTACTGTGTCATGAGGAGAGTGCCCCGATCCTGCGCTCCCTGATGCCGGAGGGTTCGGGAAGATTCACGCCGTTGCCGGCCGGGTTCAAGGTTGTTGAGCGAGCGCTGAGTATCGACGGTACGTTCCTTCGGTTCAACGCGACCGAGAAGCTGTACGGTAGCGCGAGAATTACCATAGATTCCGCGGTCACCGAGGACGAAGTAGACCGGAATCTGAAGGAGCTGCGCTGCGCGGGAACGATCCTGGCGCCCGCTCGGCTGCGCGACGTGCTGGCTCCCAAGTGTGACCTCGAACGGGATCAGGTGCTGTTCTACGAGGGAACGCTGTGGCTGGAGGAGGGCAGCACCGCACTGACCACGGAGCGTTTCGCGTACCTGAAAGGGGTGGCAACCCTGATCGTCGAAGGACTGGTGACGATTCACGACACAGTGGATCCTGCCTTGCTTACGGAGCGGCTTGCCCAGGTGCGCAACTACGGGACCATTCGCTGCACGCCGCCGCAAATGGGCGCGCTGCAGGCGCTCATGGACCGTAACGACGGGGCGCTGATCGACAGCACGGCCGGCGACGAAGAGGAATCGGTCGGCGTCGGCAACATCGGCTTCCTGGTCCTGTAGGCTCGGTCCCGGGCGCTGTTTCGTGAACGGATCCAGATCTTCCACGTATCCCGCGGCTGGAATGTGATGCCACACGAGGAGCGAGGTCGCCGCCGCTTCAGCGGGCGCCGCTATGGGCTCCTGAGCGGAACCTGGATCGTGTTCCAGGACGCACCGCTGGCCGCGGTGACCCGTGCCGCGGTGACGCTGTCGGCCGGCGCGGCGACCGGCCCCCTGCTGGTGTTGGCGACCGAGCGCTTCATCGCCACGGCGCTCGATGTCGCGGGAGGTCAACTCCCCATGGCGGCCACCATCGTGCCGGTGATCGCGCTGGCCGCGCTGTTCGCGGTGGAAATCCTCGAAACCGCCGTCCGTTCCCTGGCGGATTCCCGGATCGAAGCCGGCCTGCGGCGCGGCTTCCGAGCGGACCTGACCGAGAAGCGGGCGCGCATGGAGTATCACTACATCGAACGCCAGGAGACGCGGGACCTGCTGCGGCGTGTCGCCGCGGGTCCGCAGATGGAATCCCGGCCGGCGCCCGAGCGTGGGCCGGTGAAACAGGCGTTCGACGACGGCATCGGTCTGGCCGCAATCGCCGTGCGGGTGATCGGCATCGCCGCCGTACTGGCGCGGCTGCGATGGTGGATCCTCCCCGTCGCGGTCGCGCTCATGGTTCTGTACGTGCTGCTCGGAATCGGGGGTGGGCGCCGCCTCTACGAGTTCGAACGCCGAGCGGCAAGCCGCCGGCGCCGCGCCGAGTACCTTTCGGACGATGTCCTGCAGGCGAGGGAGGCTGCCTCCGAACGGGGATTGTTCGGCTATGCAGGCTACTTGAACGC
Source organism: Spirochaetaceae bacterium (assembly GCA_028818385.1). The sequence continues at coordinate 20,976 of JAPPNY010000094.1, read as the reverse complement.
ACGCTGGCGTTCCGTGTATGTCGGCGTGGTCAGGTCGTTCGTCCTGGTAAACATCCGCAACTGGATCCGCTTCAAGGCTGCGGCCGTTCCGGCGATCGCGCTGGTCGTGGTTGCCATGCTGGTGCTGCTTCGGCCCCTGCAGGCCGGCACGATCGACGTCGCCTTCTACGTCGCGTCGATCATGGCGCTCCTGCAAGGGGAACGTCTCGTGTCGCAGGGGCTGGTTCAGATCACCTCGAGGCTCTCTCAACACCGGGAGTTCTTCGCCGATCTGACGGAGTTCTCGGCGACGGCCGAGAGCCCGCGCCCGCTCACGCGGCGCGCTCCGGAGGAGCTGTTTCGGTCGATCGAGTTCGCCGGGGTCAGCTTCACCTATCCCGGCACCGAGCAGCCGGTCATGAGAGAGCTCAGCTTCATATTGGAGGCCGGCCGTCACTACGCGCTGGTCGGCGCCAACGGGTCCGGCAAGTCGACCATCGCCAAGCTGATGCTCGGGCTCTACCCTCCCGACGGCGGGCAGATCCGGATCAACGGCACCCCTATCGGCGAGTGGCAGCAGGACGCCGTGAACGGGCTGTACGGTGTGGTGTTCCAGGACTTCGCACGCTACTCGCTCACGGTCCGCGACAACCTCGAAGTCGCCGCTGCCGGCCGCCTTGACGATGACGCGGTGCGGGAGAGCCTCCGGGGTGCCGGCCTGGGCGATGATTTCGTCGGGCGGCTGCCGCGGGGGTACGACACGCCGCTGGGCAAGGTGATGCGGGGAGGCGTGGACGTGTCGGGCGGTGAGTGGCAACGGCTCGCGATGGCGCGTTCACTCGCCGCTGCCGCACCGGTGCGCATCCTGGACGAGCCCACGGCGGCCCTGGACCCACTGGCCGAGAGTGAGCTGTACCGGTCGTACTCGCGCGCCGCGACTGGACTGACGACGCTGTTCATCAGCCATCGCCTGGGCTCGACGAAGATCGCCGACCGGGTCCTGGTGGTCGACCGGGGTGCGATAGCCGAGTCCGGCACACATGAGGAGTTGATGCGGCAGGGCGGTGTGTACGCGCGGATGTTCACGGCGCAGAGGCACTGTGGTATGAGACCGGATAACCGGCTCTCGTACTTCCGGGTCCTCGGCAGGGTGATGGCCCTCGTAGGGCGCAGGTCACCGTTCCCGTTATTTGCCTTCGTGGTCGTCGGCTTGGCGCTCATGGGAGCGAATGTATTGGTGTTCCATCTGCTGGAAGGGGTTCTGTCGCAACTCACCGACCACGAGCGGTTGAGTCAGCTCGCCGGAGCAATTCTCGTCGCCGGATCCGTGATCGTGCTCCGAGAGGTGCTCGAAATGGTGTCCGATCCCATTGCGGCGTACGTGTGGGGGAAGACCACCGCGGTGTTGACCGGGGCGATGAATCAGAAGGTTGAGCGGCTGGAAGTCATCGATTTCGAGACCCTCGATGCGAACGAGCGCGTGGAGTTGGCCCAGGCCGGTATTGTGGGCGCGCTCAGCACGCTCATGGCATTTCTGTTTCCGGTCTTCCAGGTGACGTTCTTTGCGGCCGCAGCGATCTATCTCTTTTCGCTCTCTCCCCTGCTGGCTCTGGTCGTTCCCGTCACCTTCTTGCCTCGCCTTGCGAGTCATCTGGTTCGAGGAAGCCGCTACTATCAGCTTGAGCGAAAAGACGGTGCCGATGCTCCGGGAGGTTCAGTATCTGGAGCGCTGCCTGACGGATCGAGAGTACTTCAAGGAGACGCGTATCCTGGGCGCTGGTTCTCGTCTTGCGCAGCGGTACCGAAGGTCGCTGAGCCGCTTCAACGTGGAGCGATGGCGTGAAGACCTCCGGATCGGCGGCATCGATCTTGCACTGAGCGTCCTGGTGTTGCTTGGCTATGCAGGCTCCTTCGTGCTGGCGGCGTTCCTGCTGGCGAACGGGAGCATCGGTGTCGGCGGCTTTGCCGTGGTCATCTACGCGGTGAGCCGGCTCATGATGATGACGCGCGCCGTGATGGACATGCTCGGTCAGTCCTACCGCGCCAGCGCGACCGCTTCCCATCTGTTCGAATTCCTGGAGCGTGACGAAGGCAGGCCGATGGGTGATCGTGCCGGCGAGACGGGCGGGACCGTGACGGCGCGCACGGTGTCATTCACCTATCCGGGAACGGACACGGCTGCTGTCGACGACGTGAACCTTGACCTCGCGCCGGGCACCACCGTGGCGCTGGTCGGCGCCAACGGCGCCGGCAAGACCACGCTGGCCAAGCTGCTCCTGGGGCTCTACGTCCCGAGCAGCGGCGACGTGATGCGCGGGGCCGTCAATACGCGAGACGCGACCAGACAGGAGATCCGCGAGCGCACCTCCGCCGTGTTCCAGAACTTCCAGCGCTATCAGATGACGCTGCGGGACAACGTGGCCCTGGCCGACGTGACCCGCGCACAGGACGAAGAGGCGGTAGTCCGGGCGCTCGAACGGGGCGGGGTGCCCGCGGAACTGTGGCAGGGAGAGGACGGGCTCGACCTCATGCTGTCGCGCGAGTTCGGGACGCGCGACCTGTCGCTCGGGCAGTGGCAGCGGGTGGCGATCGCCCGCGGCCTGTTCCGGAAGCACGACCTGATCCTGCTCGACGAGCCGACGGCATCGATCGACCCGCTGGAGGAGCAGGCGGTGTACGAGCGGTTCATGGAGATCGCCGCCGGCCGCACCGCGATCCTGGTCACGCACCGCCTGGGGTCGGCACGGCTGGCCGACCGGATCCTGGTGATGCGGGACGGCCGCATCGTCGAGGACGGCACGCACCGGCACCTGCTCGAACGACGCGGCCTGTACCACGAGATGTTCACGGCGCAGGCCGATTGGTACAAGCGGAACTGACAGCCGCCCGTGACCTCGCAGTCCTGATTCCCGAACGGTCGTTTGCCAGAACGGTCGTTCGGTTGCGCGCGATCGGGGGATGGGCGATGATCCGGCCATCCAGGGATCGGGCCATCGCCCGACCACAATGAGGAGAAAGCAGTGCGCTTCGGAAAGACTGCGGTCGCCGTGCTGGCCGCGACCGTGACGATGATGGCGGTGCAGGCCGCATATGCCGAGGAGAGCGGAACCTACCGCGCACTCCGGAGTTTCCATCACGACTACATCACCATCGATCACGGTCAACAGACGTTTACCGGCGGCATGCTGACGGGAACCAGGACGATCACCGAGAGCAGCGGCGGGCCGTTCGTCGCAGGAGCGAACAGCTACACGGAGTGCCTGGTGTTCTCCAGCAGCTCGGATGAGGGTATCTCCCTGCAGGCGCCGTGCGTCGACACCGACGCGGCCGGCGACGTCATGCACACGCGTGCCGTGAGGAACGAAGGCACGGTGGGAACCGGCGGCGGAGGCCAGGGCGTCTGGGAGTTGCTGGGCGGCACCGGAAAGTACGCAGGCATCACCGGAATGTGCTCCTACGGCACCGAGTACCTGGAAGGCGGGGTCGCGGTGGTGCACGCCGACTGCACGTGGAGCAAGGCGTAGGCGGGCCCCCGCTACGACAGGAGACAAGCATGTGCGCAGGTAGGTCCGCAGCCGCCGTTGTGGCCGCGGCGCTGGTGGTCCTGGTGGTTCAGGCGGCGTCGGCCCACGAGAGCGGATCCTTTCAGGAGAGCCGGAGCTACCGGCACGGGTACATCTCGATCGAACACGGCGGGGTGACCTATACGGGTGGCGCGGCAACGGGAACGAAGACGATCATTCAGAGCTCCGGAGGCCCCTTCGTGGTCGGCGCGAGCAGCGTCACGCAGTGCCTGGCGTTCTCGACCGTCACCGGGGACGGACTGCGCCTCGAGGCGCCGTGTGTCGATACCGACCCCTCCGGCGACGTTCTCTACGCCTATGCCTTCAGGGAGCAGGGCAGCCTGGCGGCTGGCGGCGGGGGCGACGGCTGGTGGGAGCTGCGCGGAGGCACCGGAAAGTACGAGGGGATCACGGGTAACTGCACCTACCGGACCGAGTACCTGGATGGCTCCCTGCTGGTATCGCTCACCGCCTGCGACTGGAGCAGGTCCTAACCGGCAGCGCGTCTCGACACGCGCCTGTGGCCGATAGCGCCGACCATGGTCACGATGGCCTCCGTCCGGATGGGCGTCATCGGCATCGGGCCGGTACAGACGCGGCGAATGCCGTCCCCCGGCATGGCGGCAGGGAACTATAATGGGTGACGTGAAGCAGCCTCACAAGATCCTCGTGGTCGACGACGAGCCGGACGTCGAGCCGCTGATCCGGCAGCGGATGCGGCGTGACGTCCGCGCCGGCAAGTACGAGTTCGTGTTCGCCAGCGACGGGGTGGAAGCCCTGGAACTGCTGGAGCAGCACGCCGACATCGACATGGTCCTGTCCGACATCAACATGCCGAAGATGGACGGGCTGACCCTGCTGGCGCAGATCGCCAAGGTGGACCCCAACCTGCGCTGCGTCATCGTCTCCGCGTACGGCGACATGGAGAACATCCGCACGGCGATGAACCGGGGGGCCTTCGACTTCGTCACCAAGCCGCTCGACTTCGCGGATCTGCGGGTGACCATCGACCGGACGTTGCGCCGGGTGGCCGAGTGGCGCGCGGCGCTGGAGTCGCGGGACAAGCTGGTCGTGCTGCAGAACGAGCTGGACCTGGCCAGCAAGATGCAGCAGTCGATCCTGCCCACCCGGTTCCCGGAGGGACCGGACTTCCGGATCCGCGGCCACATGGAGCCGGCGCGCGCCGTCGGAGGCGACTTCTTCGACGTCATGCCGCTGGAGAACGGCCGCATCGGCCTGGCGATCGCCGACGTCTCGGACAAGGGCGTACCGGCCTCCCTGTTCATGATGTCGACGCGTACCCTGCTCAAGGGCGCGTCCGTCGGCCTCGGCGAACCGGGCGAGGTGATGGGCGAGGTCAACGATCTGCTCAACGACGACAACGAGGCGGCGATGTTCGTCACCGTCTTCTACGCGACCTACGACCCGTCGAGCGGGGCGTTCACCTACGCCAACGGCGGACACAACTCACCGCTGCTGGTGCGCGCCGACGGCAGCTCGGAGTTGCTGCCGCTGACCGACGGGCTCGCGTTGGGGGTGATGCCCGGCTACCACTACGGACAGCACTCCATCACCATCGAGCCCGGCTCCACCCTGGTCCTGTACACCGACGGGGTCACCGAGGCGATGAACGACGTCAAGGAGGAGTTCGGAGTGGAGCGCCTGCAGGCGATCTTCGCCGGCGCTCCTCCGGAAGACAGCGGGGCGAGCAGCCAGGCGGTCTTCGATGCCGTGCATGCGTTCGCCGGCGACACGCCGCAATCGGACGACGTGACCTGTCTGACGCTCTCCCGGGGCGAGTTCGGGACGTGAACGCACGGCGGCGGCCGACCGCGGTGACCCACGGGAGCGCATGAAACCCCGGCGTCGCGCGGGCACGGCGGCTGCCGCGATCCTTGCCGGCTCGGCGCTGCTCGCGATGCTGCTGTCCTGCAGCCGCGCCGACCAGCCCGCCGTCACGGAAGCGCCGGCCGGCCGCACGGAGCAGGTGAGCGCCGCCGCGCGCGAACCGGTCCCCGGCGTGTCGCCGGAGCACGTTCTGTTCGGGCAGTCGGCAGCCTTCAGCGGTCCGGCGCGGGAGCTGGGCCGGAACATGCGGCTGGGCATCGAGGCGGCGTTCCACGAGGCCAACAGCGGCGGTGGCGTCCGGGGCCGGCGGCTGGAGCTGGTGACCCTCGACGACGCCTACGAGCCGGAGGCGGCGATCGCCAACACCGTCCACCTGATCGAGGAACACCGCGTCTTCGCCCTGATCGGCGCGGTCGGCACGCCCACCTCGCGCTCCGCCACGCCGGTCGCCGCGGAGGCGGGGGTGCCGTACATCGCCCCGTTCACCGGCGCCGAGTTCCTGCGCGACCCCACGTGGGACAATGTTCTCAACCTGCGCGCCTCCTACTACCAGGAGACCGAGGAGATGGTCGCGCGTCTGATCGAGGACCTGGGCGTGACCCGCATCGCGGTGCTGTACCAGGACGACTCGTTCGGCCGCGCCGGCTACCGCGGCGTGCGGCTGGCGCTGGACCGGCGCGCCATGCAGCCGGTGTCGATCGGCCTCTACCCGCGCAACACGACGGCCGTGAAGACCGCGCTGCTCGACCTGCGGCGGGGCGATCCGGAGGCGGTGATCATGATCGGCGCCTACCAGCCGGTGGCGGCCCTGATCACTTGGGCGCGTCACGTGGGGATGGATCCGACCTTCCTCACCGTCTCCTTCGTGGGCAGCAACGCCTTGGCCCAGGAGCTCGGACCGTCAGGCGAGGGGGTCTACGTGACGCAGGTGGTGCCGTTTCCGACCGACGACTCGCTGCCGGTGGTGGGCTCCTATCTGCGCGCCCTCGCGGCCCACGACCCGGAGGCGGTGCCCGGTTTCGTGTCCTTCGAAGGGTACCTGGCCGGCCGGCTGGCGGCCGCCGGGGTCGCCGGCTGCGGCGCGGAGGTCACGCGCGACTGCTTCCTCGGGAGCCTGCGCGCCGGTGACGCGATCGACATCGACGGCTTCGGGCTCCGCTACGGCGACGCCGACAACCAGGGCTCCGACGCGGTGTTCCTGACGCGGATCGGTGCGGACGGCCGCTACCGGCCCGCCGCCACCCTGCACGGGCGATGACCGGGCACCTGCAGCGGCTGCTGCAATTCCGCTCCCGCCTGTCGGGCCAGTTCTCCCTGGGGATCGGAGCGGCGGTGGCGCTCACCGTGGCCGCCAGCCTGGTCGGCTGGTTCTTCTTCGACCGCGTCGCCGGCGTGCAGCGGCGGGTGAACGAAGGCAGTGTTCCGCGGATGGTGGCCGCGTTCGGGGTGGCGCAGTCCGCCAGCAACCTGGTGGCCGCCGCCCCGCGGCTGACCACCGCGGCGACGCTGGAGGAGTTCGCCGGCGCCGCCTCCCGCATCACTGATACCCACGACGCCCTGCAGGTCGACCTGGACGCACTGCAGCAGGCCGGCGCCGACGCGGAGACGATCGGCCGCGTCAGCGCCCATGCCGACGCGTTGCTGGCCAACATCGAGGAGATCCGGGGCGGCATGACCGAGCTGTTCCCGCTGCACGAGCGGAGCGCCGCGCTGCGCGCCGAGCTGGCCGCGCTGCGCAGCAGCCTGGACGAGCTGGTGATCCCGGCGATCGACGATCAGCTCTTCTACACGATCACCGGCTACCACACCCTGGGGGAGCCCCCGGCGCCGCGCGCGGAGCACCTGTCCGAGCAGGAGCTGGGCCACTACCGCCGGCTGGCCGACCTGCAGGCGGACGGCGGTATCGCCTCGCAGCTCCTGGCGAGCGCCTTCAACCTGCAGGACGCCTCCTCGATCGAGCCGTTGCGCGAGCGGTTCGAGTCCGCCGCCGGCCGCATCGAGCGCAGCCTGGCGGCGCTGGAGCAGTCGCCGCTGCGCGCCGCGTTGGTGCCGATCTTCGCCCGCCTGCTGGCGCTGGGGCTGGATGAAGGCAGCGGTTTCGACCTGCGCACGCGGGAGTTGAGGCTCGCCGAGCGGCAACGCGACCTGCTGGCGCGCAACCGCGACCTGGCCGTGGAGCTGGTCGCCGTGGTGGACGAGCTGGTCGACACCGCGCATGGGGACACCCGGGAGGCGACGCAGGCATCCACCCAGGCGATCGTGACGGCGCGCACCCTGCTGTTGCTCATCAGCGCCGTCAGCCTGGTCGGCGCCCTGTTGATCGCCTGGCTGTTCGTGGGCCGGGTTCTGCTGCGCCGATTGGGCATGCTGTCGGACTGGATGCGGCGCATGGCCGGCGGCGACCTGGAGGCGCGGGTCGACATCGGCGGCCGCGACGAGGTGGCCGACATGGCCGCGGCGCTGGAGGTGTTCCGCCGCCACGCGCTGGAGGTGCAGCGGCTGAACCTGGTGGAGCGGCTGGCCCAGGAACTGCAAGGCAAGAACGAGGAGCTGGAGAAGGCACTCGAAGACCTGGGCCGCGCCCAGGACCAGATCGTCGTGCGCGAGAAGCTGGCCGCCCTGGGCGAGCTGACCGCCGGGGTCGCGCACGAGATCCGCAACCCGCTGAACTTCATCAAGAACTTCTCCGAAGCCTCCGAGGAGCTGCTGGAAGAGCTCAAGGAAGTCCTCGAAGAGGAAGGCGAGAAGCTGGACGACGAGCAGCGCTCACTGCTGGCCGAGATCTCCGGCGACCTGGTCGAGAACCTGGAGCGCATCCGCTCGCACGGCGACCGCGCCAACCGCATCGTGCACGACATGCTGATGATGGGCCGCCATTCGGCCGAGGTGCTCAAGGTCGAGATCAACGGGCTGCTGGAGGAGTACGCGCGGCTCGCCTACCACAGCGCGCGCGCCAGCGACCCGGAGTTCCAGCTCGACATCACGTACGACCTGGACCCGCAGATGGGGGAACTGCTGGTGATCCCGCAGGATCTGGGCCGCGTGTTCCTGAACATGGTCGCCAACGCCTGCGACGCCACCGACGACAAGCGGCGTGGCGGAGCGGCCGGCGAGCAGGAGGGCGCTCCCTACGAGCCGACTCTGTCGATCGCAAGCAAACGCGAGGACGAGCGCGCCGTGATCCGCATCAAGGACAACGCCGACGGCATGCCGGCGGAGGTCGTCGAGAAGATCTTCACGCCGTTCTTCACCACCAAGCCGGCCGGCAAGGGCACCGGTCTGGGCCTGGCGATGTCCGCCGACATCGTGCGGGAGCACGGCGGGACGATCCAGGTCAACTCCGAGCCCGGCCAGTTCACGGAGATGGTGATCGAGCTGCCGCTGGAGCCTCCGGCCAGCCTGGGGGTAGCCGAGGAGGACGCGTGAGCATCATCCCGTACGGATGCAGTAACCTTCGCATCGCCGGGTTCCCGATCGTGGGCGACTCGACGGAGAAGGGTAGGTGATGCGAGACGAGATCAAGCGGCAGGTGGAGGTGTGCGTCGGCGAGCTGCGGCGCGGCGCGCTCAGCGAGGAGAGCCTGCGGCGCATCGCGGAGCTGGCCGACGGGCCTGCCGGCGGCCGGCAGGATCTGCTCTACCTGCAGGCCGAGCAGACCTCGATGACGAGCACGGTGATCGGCATGAGCATGTTCGTCGACGGCGAGTTCACCGACGGCCCGGACGACCCGGACGACTGGCCGTACCAGACGGTCGGTGAGGCGCTGGCCGACGGCTGGCGGATCGTCAAGTTCCCGGAGATGGCGATCATGCTCGACGACCGGCGGACCTACGGACTGGGCTGCGAGTTCATTCTGGAGAAGTGGAGGCCAGATCACATGAGGAGGCCGGCGACATGAGGCTGCACGACTGCGATCCGACCATGACCGACACCCAGGTCCTGGAGTTCTGCAAGAAGGGGTTCCTGATGCTGGAAGGAGTCGTCGGCGACGACATCAACCGGCGCACGGTCGAGTTCGTGGAGACCAGGGGCAGCGAGCCGAGCGAGATCCTGGAGCAGGACTGGTTCATGGACAACGTCATCCTGCAGCCCGACGCCGCCGGAGCCGTTCGCTCCCTGCTTGGCCGGGACTTCGGCCTGCCGGTCCTGGTGAGCAATCACCGGGTGACCTGTCCCATGCCGCGGCAGCAGTGGCACCGGGACGGAAACTCCCCGCACGGCCCGGCGCTGAAGTACCTGCAGGTCTTCTATTATCCGCAGGAGGTCCCGCGCGAGATGGGCCCGACGGAGGTGCTGCCCGGCTCCCATTTTCTCTACACCAACGGACAGCAGCCGCAGAATTACATGGGCCACTACGGCGGGATCCGCGGATCGCACTACACCACCGCGCCGGCGGGGACGATCTTCCTGACGGTCTACTCGATCTGGCATCGCCGCAGCGCGTCGACCGGCTCCGGGGTGCGCAACAACCTGAAGTACAACTACTTCCGCACGGCGCCGCCGGAGCGCGACTGGATCCGCGAGGAGGACTTCGACTTCGCGACCGCCGACTACGGGTTCGGCGAGCCGCTCACCTACCGCCAGCAGCACCGCGACACCATCGACAACGCGGAGATGTTCTGCTGGCTGTGCGGCAAGGCCGAAGAGTTCCGCGTCCTGGGCGGTCAGGGGTGGCCGGTGCCCAACTCCGACAACCACGCGCTCATCGCGCCGCCGTACGGGGTGCCGGAGGGGCTGGACCGGTAGCTCAGGTCCAGGCCGTCGATCGCGGCAGGGTCCCGCCGTGTCCGTCGCGGCGGACGGGGATCGGGGTGGCCTTCAGCTCCCGGATGAGCTCGATCAGGCCCTCGACGGCCGCTTCCAGGAACCGCTCACCCTTCTCCTTCGTCGCCTTCGTGGCGTCGCCCATCACGCCGCTGGCCGTGAGGCTGCTCCAGTGCGGCATGAGCCGGGCTGCCGACCCCTGCGGGTGGGCGCCTTCCAGCAGGTCGATGCTGAAGCTCGGAGGCAGCGGCGTCCGCTCGTCCACGGCCTTGGACATGTCGACCAGGTCGGACTCCAGCGCCAGGTAGAGCGACGTCTCGTATTCGCCGGCGTGCGCGGCGCCGTTGAAATCGGAGTCACGCAGGGTCCGCGCCACCTCCTTCACGCGCCGCAGGTCCCAATGGCTGGCGAAGGCGCAGAGGATGCGGCTCTCGTACTCGACGTTCGCAAGGCGCGCCGCCAGGTCGAGCGGCGAGGCGTTGCTGCCGTGCCCGTTGATGATCAGGATGCGGACGAACCCCTGGTGGGCAAGGCTGCAGCACACGTCCCGCACGTAGCGGATGAACGTGTCCCAGCCGATGGTGAGCGTGCCCGGGTAGTCCATGTGGTGCGGGCTGTAGCCGTGCGGCACGGCCGGCACCAGGATGGCCTCCCGCGGGATCCGGGACACGGCGCGGTCGCAGATCCGGGTCGCCAGCACGACGTCGGTGTCGACCGGCAGGTGCGCGCCGTGGTCCTCGTAGGTTGCCACGGGCAGGACGGCCACGCGATCCTGTCGGGCCGCGTCCTTGACCTCGTGCATGGTCATCTGGGCGAAACGGTATTTCACGGTGAGATCCCCCGGTCACGGATGATTCCCGGTCCGGTCCGTGACTCGCAATGCCCGGGATTCCCGAGCGCACCTGATGGAGCAGATGGAGACCAAGGAACCCGCAGTTCGCCCCCGCTTCGGCGGCCGCCGCTACGGGCTCGTGAGCGGGACGTGGATCGTGTTTCAGGACGCGCCGTTGGCCGCGGTGACTCGCGCCGCGGTGACGCTGGCGGCGGGAGCCGCGACGGGGCCACTGCTGGTGCTGGCGACCGAGCGTTTCGTGGCCACCGCCCTCGACGTGGCCGGCGGGAGCCTGCCGCCGGGCGCAATCGCCGCGCCGGTGATCGCGCTGGGCGCGCTGTTCGCGATGCAGATCGTCGAGTCAGTCGTGCGCGCGCTGGCCGACGCGCGCATCGAGGCGGGCCTGCGCCGTGGCTTCCGGGCGGATCTGACCCGCAAGCGGGCGCGCCTGGACTACCACCATGTCGAGAGATCGAGCACCTGGGACCTGCTGCGCCGCGTGACCGCGGGCCCGGAAGCACAGGCCCGGCCGGCGCCGGAGAACGGACCGGTCAAGCAGGCGTTCGACGACGGGGTCGGTCTGGCGGCGTTGGCCGTGCGCGTGATCGGCCTCGCTGCCGTGCTGGCACGGCTGGGCTGGTGGATCGTCCCCGCGGCGGTCGCGATCACGGTTCCGTTCGTGCTGCTCGGGATCCGTAGCGGGCGCCGCCACTACGAGCTGGAGCGGAAGCTGTCGGGCCGGCGGCGCCGCGCCGAGTACCTGTCGGAGGAGGTGCTGCAGGGGCGGGAGGCCGCGCAGGAGCGGGCGCTGTTCGACTTCGGGGATTACGTCAGTGCGCGGTGGCGTGTCGTGTACGACGAAGTGCGCCGGCTGACCGTCCGTTGGATCGTCCGTCTCTGGGTCCGATACAAGGGAGCGGCCTTTCCAGCGATCGTGGTGGTCATCGCCGCCATGCTCGCGCTGCTTCGGCCGCTACGTACCGGCGTGATCGACATCGCGTTCTACGTCGCGGCGGTCATGGCGTTCCTGCAGGCCGAACGGGTCGTGACGCAAGAGTTGGTGCAGATCACCTCGCGGCTCTCCCAACACCGGGAGTTCTTCGTCGACCTGACCGCACTCTCGGCGATGGCCGAAACGCCACGGGCGCTCACGCGACGCGCGCCTGAGCAGGTTTTCCGGTCGATCGAGTTCGCGGGCGTGAGCTTCACCTATCCCGGCACCAGGCAGCCGGTCCTGACGGATGTCAGCTTTGTGCTGGAAGCCGGCCGACACTACGCGCTGGTCGGCGCAAACGGGTCCGGCAAGTCGACCATCGCCAAGTTGATGATGGGCCTGTACCGCCCCGACGGAGGGCGGATCCTGATCAACGGCACGCCGATCGCGGAGTGGCCGCAGGACGCCCTGAACGGGCTGTTCGGCGTGGTGTTCCAGGACTTCGCGCGCTATTCGCTCACGGTCCGCGACAACGTCGAAGTCGCCGCTGCCGGCCGCCTTGACGATGCGACGGTGCAGGCGAGCCTGGCGCGGGCCGGCCTCGGCGACGACTTCGTGCTGCGGCTGCCGCAGGGATACGATACTCCTCTCGGCAAGGTGCTGCGCGGCGGCGTGGACGTGTCGGGTGGTGAGTGGCAGCGGCTCGCCATGGCGCGTTCACTGGCCGCTGACGCGCCGGTGCGCATCCTGGATGAGCCGACGGCGGCCCTGGACCCGTTGGCAGAGAGCGAGCTGTACCGGTCCTACTCGCGCGCCGCGACCGGGCTGACGACGTTGCTCATCAGCCATCGCCTGGGCTCGACCAGGATCGCGGACCGGATCCTGGTGGTCGACGGCGGTGCGATCGTCGAATCCGGCACCCACGATGGCCTGATGGGTCAGGACGGCCTGTACGCGCGGATGTTCGCGGCGCAGAGGTACTGGTATGAAACAGGATAGCCGCCGTTCGTACTTCCGGCTTCTCGCTCGGGTGACGTGGCTGGTCGGCCGCAGGGCACCGCTCCCGCTGTTGGCCATCGCGGTCGTCGACCTGGGGTTCGTCGGCACCGAAGTGCTGGTGTTCCACCTGTTGGAGAGCGTCTTGTCAGCACTGGCCGACGAACGGTGGGACGAGATCGCCGGCGCGATCGTGCTGGTCGGTTTGGTGATCCTGGCGCGGGAGTTCGTCGAGGCGGTGCATCGTCCCCTTGCCGCGTACCTCGGCGGCAAGGGCATCGGCGTGCTGACCGAGGCCCTCAGTCGGACAGCCGCGCGGCTCGATGTCGTCGACTTCGAGACCCTGGATGCGCACGAGCGCCTGGAGCTGGCGAAGACGGGGCCGGAGGGAGCGCTTCGGATGCTGGTGGCGTTCCTGGACCCGATCGCCATGCTGACGCTGCTTGCGGCGGCTGGCGTCTACCTCCATTCGCTCGCCCCACCGTTGGCGCTGGTCGTTCCCTTCGTCTTCGTGCCCCGCATCGCCAGTCACCTCATCCGTGGCAGCCGGTACTACCGGCTCGAGCGCAGGACGGTGCCGCTGCAGAGGGAGTTCGAGTATCTGGAGCGCTGCCTGACCGATCGGGAGTACTTCAAGGAGACGAGGATCCTGGGCGCGGGATCCCGGCTGCTGCGGCGGTATCGAGCGGTCCTGAGCCGCTTCAACGCGGCGCGCTGGCGTGAGGACCTCCGGGTGGGGCTGATCGATCTGGGACTCGGGGTCCTGGTGCTGCTCGGGTACGGAGGCTCGTTCGTGCTGGCGGCGCTGCTGTTGGCGGGCGGCAGCATCGGTGTCGGCGCGTTTGCCGTGGTCGTCTACGCGATGAGCCGGTTCATGCTCATGGCCGAGGGCATCATGGAGGGGTTCGGGGTGTCGTACCGCCAGAGCATCAGGGCATCTCACCTGGTCGAGTTCCTGGATCGCGGCGCAGGAAGGCCGGCGGGTGATCGTGCGGGACGGGGGACCGGCGGGGCCGTGACGGCCCGGAACGTGTCGTTCACCTATCCTGGAACGGACGCGGCTGCCGTCAGCGAAGTGAACGTGGACCTGGCGCCCGGCACTACCGTCGCGCTGGTCGGGGCCAACGGCGCCGGCAAGACCACGCTGGCCAAGCTGCTCCTGGGGCTCTTCGTGCCGACCGGCGGCGACGTGATCCGCGGCACCGTCAACACCAGGGTTGCGACTCGCAGCGACATCCGCGAGAGGACCTCCGCGGTATTCCAGAACTTCCAGCGCTATCAGATGACGCTGTGGGACAACGTGGTCCTGGCCGACGTGGCCCGCGCGGAGGACGAAGAGGCGGTGATCCGGGCGCTCGAACGGGGCGGAGTACCGGCGGAGCTGTGGCAGGGAGCGGGGGGACTCGATCTCATGCTGTCGCGGGAGTTCGGGACGCGCGACCTGTCGCTCGGGCAGTGGCAGCGGGTGGCGATCGCTCGCGGCCTGTTTCGGGAGCACGACGTGATCCTGCTCGACGAGCCGACGGCCTCGATCGACCCGCTGGAGGAACAGGCGGTGTACGAACGGTTCATGGAGGTCGCCGCCGGCCGGACGGCGATCCTGGTCACACACCGCCTCGGCTCGGCACGGCTGGCGGACCGGATCCTGGTGATGCGGGACGGCCGCATCGTCGAGGACGGCACGCACGAGCGGCTGCTCGAGCGGCGCGGCCTCTACCACGAGATGTTCACCGCGCAGGCCGCGTGGTACGCGCGGGGGAGATAGCCCTTCCCCCTGAGCTCAGGGAGCGGGCGAAACCGGCTCCTTGACGAGCAGCCGCTGGTTGGGCGCCACCTCGTTCAGGGTCTGGCGGACGCCGCTCGGCCACTCGATCTCCACGGCGGCGATGTGGTCCAGGTCCGGTCCCACGCCGAAGTGGGCGATCGCCTCGTTCTGGCCCAGGTAGTTGTTGCTGCCGCCGAGCACCTGCACCAGGCGCCGATCCGGCTCGTCCGCGCGCGGGGTGACCGTGATGCGCGCGCCGACCCCCTGCCGGTTGGACACCGTGCCCTCCAGGCGGAGTTGCAGCCACCGGTTCGCTCCCATCTGCCCCGGACGGTTGGTGTCGTTGCGGTACAGCACCGGACGGCCGCTGTTGTGCACGACCAGCAGGTCCAGGTCGCCGTCGGGCTCCAGGTCGAAGGCCGCCAGCCCGGTGCCTACGCCGGTCGCCGTGAGCCCCTCCTGTTGCGCCACCTCCGTGAAGCGGCCGGTGCCGTCGTTGCGCCACAGCCGCATCGGGTCATCTTCGAAGCCGGTCGTGTTGGCGGTGTAGGGGACCTCGTCGGCGTAGTCCACGCCGGTGGCCAGCACCAGATCCAGGTCTCCGTCGTTGTCGTAGTCCAGGAAGGTGGTGCCCCATCCCCAGGAGCCGTCGCGCACGCCGGCGGCGTCGGTGGCGTCCTCGAAGAAGCCGCGGCCGATGTTGCGGTACAGCCGGTTGCCGTCGCGGTAGGGCACCCCCTCCTCGTAGATGGCGCTCACGAACCAGTCCATGCGGCCGTCGCCGTCGTAGTCACCCACCGCCGACCCCATGCCGTATTCGTCGGTGCCGACGCGCGCCCCGGTCGTGCCGTGCACGAAGCGTCCGTTGCCGCGGTTCCAGTAGAGCTGGCTGGCGTTGTGGTCGGCGACGATGATCAGCTCGGGGTAGAGGTCGTCGTCGAGCAGGGCGAAGGTCGAGGTGAGACTCTGGCCCTCGGCCAGCGGGTTGACGGCGATGACGCGGTGCTGGGAGACGCCGGCGTAGCGGGTCACGTCCTCGAAGCTGCCCGGCGCCTCTGCCCCCAGGTTGCGCAGCAGCCGCGCGTTGCTCTGCGCTCCCACGGTCATCTGGCGCAGGAATCGCCACTCGGTGGTGTGCAGGTCCAGGTAGCCGTCCAGGTCGTAGTCCCCGAAGGTGGCGCTGAATCCGAAGTGAAGGTCGTCACCTTCCGTGGCGGCTCCACGCTCCACCGCCTCTTCGGAAAAGGAGCCCGCGCCGTCGTTCACGAACAGGTGGAAGCGGAGTGAGAAGAGGCTGGTGACGTACAGGTCCAGGTCGCCATCGTTGTCGACGTCGCCCCAGGCGGCGCCGTTGGACTGCACGTCGGCCAGGTGGTCGGGGCCGAAGGCGGCAGCCGTGACGTCCGCGAAGGTGCCGTCGCCGCGGTTGCGGTACAGGATGTCGCTGTCGTCCAGGCGGGTCACGTACAGATCGACCAGTCCGTCGCCGTCGTAGTCGCCGGCCGCCACCCCGCCGGTCGTATAGGTCTGCATGGCAGCCGGAATGTCGTCCCCGCGCCGAAACTGCACGTAGTCGATACCGGCGGCATCCGTCACGTCGTGGAAGGTCTGCGCCAACCCCGGCACCGCCAAGACGTAGGCCAGAATGGCGGCGAACAGGAACCCGATCACTCTTCGAGTGAGATTCGCTTCGCTCATTCTGCGAGTGAGATTCGCCGCGCTCATTCCTTCACCGCACCCACCAGGATGCCCTTGATGAAGTAGCGCTGCAGGAACGGGTAGACCAGCACGATGGGAACGATCGTCACCATCATGGTCGCGAACTGCAGGCCGTCGGGATGCAGGTAGTGGGAGCTGGCCTCATCGACCATGGTCCGCGCCGCCTCGGTGGTGAAGTCGCCCATGTTCGCCTGCTTGATGACCCGGACCAGCACTCCCTGCAACGTATCCAGCCAATCCGAGCGCGTAAAGTAGGCGGTGTCGAACCAGGAGCTCCACTGCGCGACCGCGGCGAACAGCACGATCACGGCGATCACCGGAGTCGAGATGGGCAGGTAGATCGCCCGGAAGACGCGCCCGTAGCCGGCGCCGTCAACGCGGGCCGACTCCTCCAGGGAGACCGGGATCTGGTTGAACTGGGCCATGAAGATGATCACGTAGAAGAAGGAGAAGAGGTTCGGGAGGATGTAGACGGCGAACCGGTCGAGCAGGCCCAGAGCCCGCAGATTGAGGTAGATCGGGATCAGCCCGCCCGAGAAGAACAGCGGGACCGTGAACAGGACCAGATAGAGGTTACGGTAGGGAAGCTCCCGCTTGCGCAGCGCGAACGCGCACATGGCGCACGTCAGCACCGTGGCCGCGGCGCCCACGACCGTCCGGCTGACCGACATCAGGAAGGCGTCCAGCACCCGCCCGTTGCCGAAGATGATCCGGTAATTGCGCAGGGTCAGATCCTCCGCGAGCAGCCATGCCGGACCGAAGACGAGCCCGCCGTTCAGGGAATTGAGAGCAAAATAATAGAGCGGATAGAGGATGCTCAGCGCCAGGATGAGGATCGGAACGTAGATGCCGAGGTACACTGCCAGTGTCGGCCGGGTCATGGAGGACCCTGGGAATCCGTCGGATTGGCGCGTCAGCGGCATATCCGGCGTACTCTCAGGGGAAGGTGGGGATGGGCCAAGAGCGGAGCCGCAGGCGACGGTCTTGGGGCGCTAACCCTTGATGGAGCCGATCAGGATGCCCTTGATGAAGTAGCGCTGCAGGAACGGGTAGACCATGACGATCGGGAGGACCGTGACCAGCATGGTCGCGAACTGCACGCCCTCCGGATTGAGATGGTTCATGATTTGTTCATCCTGCAGGGCCGCCATTTCCTGGACGAAGCTGCCCAGGCTGCTCTGCTTGATGATGCGCAGCAGAACCGCCTGCAGGGTCTCCAGACTGTCCGAACGGGTGAAGTACAGGGTGTCGAACCAGGAGTTCCATTGCGCGACGCCGGCGAACAGGGCGATGGCGGCGATCAGGGGCATCGAAATGGGAAAGTAGATCCTCACGAAGATGCGGAAGTAGCCGGCGCCGTCGATGCGGGCCGAGTCCTCCAGCGACACCGGCACGTCGTTGAAGCTGGTCATCATGATGATGACGTAGAAGAACGAGAAAAGCTGCGGAAAGATGTAGACCCAGAAGGTGTCCAGCAGCCCGAGAAACCGGAAGTTCAGGAACATCGGAATCAGGCCGCCGGAGAAGAACAGCGGAATGGCGAAGATTACCAGGTACAAGTTGCGGAACGGCAGGTTGGGCTTGCGCAGCGCGAATGCGCACATCGCGCAGTTGAACACCGTGAACACGGTGCCGATTACGGTCCGGAGTGTCGACGTCGTGAACGCGGTCAGCAGGCGATTGTTGGCGAAGATCACCTGGTAGTTCCTGAGCGTGAAGTCCGGGGGCAGCAGGTACGCGGGACCGGCGTGGAGCAGGGTGTTCACGGAGTTGATCAGGTAGTAATAGAACGGGTAGATGATGGAGATGCCGAGCACCACGAGCGGCGCGTAGATCCCGGCGTACATCAGTGGCGTGACTCGCCGGTGGTGAGCGAGGATCCCGGGCTGGGCTCTTGAACCCATCAGAACAGCCCCTTGCCGGTGAGCCGCTTGCTGAGGTTGTTGACGGTCAGCAGGATCGCCAGGTTGATCACCGACTTGAACAGGCCGGCGGCGGTGGCGTACGAGTAGCGGCCGTGCTCCAGGCCGACCCGCAGGATCAGCGTGTCGAAGATGTCGGACACCCCGCGGTTGAAGGGGTTGCCGAGCACGAACACCTGGTCGAAGGTGTCGCCGGTGCCCTGCATGATCTGCGAGCAGCGCAGGATCAGCAGGATCATGAAGGTGCCGAGCAGGTGCGGCCAGGTGATGTGGATGGCCTTGGTCCAGCGCCCGCCGCCGTCGATCTCGCACGCCTCGTACATCTCCTGGTCGATCCCGGCGATCACCGCAAGGTAGATGATCGACCCCCAGCCCACTTCCTTCCAGAAGTCGGACAGGACCAGCAACGGCCAGAAGAAGGTCTTGTCGGCGATCAGGTCGACCGGCTCACCGATCAGGCCGAGGCCGAGCAGCAGTGCGTTGAACGGTGACTCCGGGGTGGGCCGCAGGAAGTTGTACATCATGCCGCCCACCACCACCCAGGAGATGAAGTGCGGGAGATAGGAGACGGTCTGCGCCGTTTTCTTGAAGCCGCGGTGAATCACCTCGTTGAGCATCAGGGCCAGCAGCACCGGCGGCAGCGACAGCAGCCCCAGCTTGAGCGCCGAGATGACCAGGGTGTTGCGCAGCACCACGCTGAAGTTGGGCGCCTTGAAGAAGTCGATGAAGTGCTCGAAGCCGTTGTTGAATGCCCACGGACTGGCCCAGATACCGGTGAACACGTCGTAGCGCTTGAAGGCGATGATGATCCCGTACAGCGGCAGGTAGTTGAAGAGGATGGTGGCCAGCAGCGACGGCAGGATCATCAGGTGCAGCATGTGGATGCCGCGGTCGGCCCACGCTCGCCGCCTGCGCGTGAGATGTCTGGTCAGAGTCCGTTGGGTGAGCTCGCTCATCGCACCATTAGCAAAAGGGGCGGCGCCACGCGTCCACTACGCGCGGCACCACCCCTCGTCGGGTCTCGTAGACGAGTCGGCCCCTACAGGCCGACGCTGTACTTGGCGACGCGCTCGGCGTGTCCGTCCAGCACCTGGCTATACCAGGCGTTGAGCTTGTCCAGCCCGAGGTCACGCATGGTGGCGATCATCTCGTCGTAGCCGGCCTGCACGGCGTCGGCGGGTCCGGAAATGATGTCGAAGATCTGCGTGCTGTAGTAGTCCTTGATGGTCGCGGCGATCTTCTCTTCCTCGGAACCGGCCGTGTAGTTGTCCACGCCGCGGAACTTCATCAGGTCGGTATAGTTGGCGAGCGCGGTGTCATAGATCTGCTGTCCGATTTCGTCGAGATTCGGCCAGCCCCCCTGCTCGGCGGTGTACTTGTCGCGGAACAGGTACATCGATCCCACGCCGAACTTCGCGCGGAAAAGCTGAGGACCCGGATTCTCCGCCTGGAAATCCCTGATATGCTGCTTGATCACCGGGATGTCGTACCCTCTGAAGTCCCTGGCGTCGGAGTGGACGCCTTCGATCCCGAAGATCATGCGCTTCTGGGTCGACTCCTGAGCCAGCCAGTCCAGCCACTGGATCGCCCGGTCGGGGCGTTCCGCCTGCGTGGTGACCATCACTCCCGAGCCGCCGACGCCGCCGCGCAGGTCGTCGATCTCATACTTCATGTGCGGCTCGATCGTGAATGCCGGCAGCATGATGAAGCGCAGGCTCTCCACGCCGAGCTTCTCTGCCAACGGCGCCCGCGCCTGCTTGAAATCCGTGGCGTTGTGGATGCCGGCCGCGTTGTCGGCGTCCTGGTTCAGCTCGGAGAAGATCTTGGTCATCATGTTGCCCCAGAGCTGTGGCTGCTTCTCCGTGAACTCCGTGCGCGCGATGAGCTGCTCGTTGTACAGGGTGTTGGCGAATTGCAGCACCTTGACGAAGTCTTCGTGCTCCCAGTACTTGTACCACACGCCGTCATCGCCCTGGAAGAAGCGCTGGTTGAGGCCGCCCAGCGGCAGCGAGCGCTCGACCAGCCGCGGATTGCCGTCCTTGTCCGGGGAGGGGCCGCGCAGCGACTGCACGGGCGTCAGCTCCGGGAACTCCTGCTTCACGCGGCGCAGCAGGTCGATGTAGTCGTCGGTGTTGTTGATCTCCGGTGCGCCGAGGTGTTCGTAGACCTCCTTGAGCACGGTCACGCCCTGCATCGCCTTGAGCACGAGCGGGCTTGCTATCTGCTCGTCGGTTACGTAATAGGATGGATGGAAGTAGAAGCCCATGTCGTCGAAGTGCATGCGGTAGTAGAGCCGGATGCGTGCGTCCCAGTTGTCCATGTACTTGGGCGCGAACTTCTGGCTCAGCGCGTCCAGGTCGTGGACGAGACCGCGCTGCACGAGCTGGGTAGCCTGCTGCAGGTTGTGGCTTAGCCGCATCATGTCGGGCAGGTCGCCGGAGGCGATCAGCACGTTGAGCATGGTCTGGTCGCTGTCGGGCGCGAAGGTCATGTCGAAGTCGACGCCCGTCTCTTCCACGAAGATCTTGGTGAGCTCGTCGTCGCCGTAGTGCTCGTTGAGGTTGCTGTCGCTGCCCGCCATGCTGTCGAAGAAGAACGTCAGCGTGATCGGGCTGGTGTCGGTGGTCCAGCTCGGATCGGCGATGACCATGTCC
>JAPPNY010000141.1 GCA_028818385.1 Spirochaetaceae bacterium | reverse complement strand
CATGGGGCCGCCGGTGGACGCGGTGCTGTTCCAGCAGCAGGCCAACGGCAACTACAAGTTGATCACGCCGCCCGGGTTCCACAACTACTGGGTGTTCATCAAGCGCAAGCTGGCGTGGATCACCAACGCGCTGGAGAACCCTGAGAACGAGAACGACGACAAGCTCGCCGCGTTGCTGCTGAACAACGACTTCCTGCAGGCGCTGCAGCTCGGCATCGACAACGAGCAGATGATGCGCGCCTACGCCACCCCCGAGTTGTACGAGTTCCGGGCCAAGCTGGTCGGCCGGCCTCGCCTGGACCCGGACAAGCCGATCGGCCAGAGCGCCGACCCGCGCGTGGCGGCGATGTGGGATCACCTGGAGCAATGGACGCGCTATGACCTGGCGGAGGCCAACCAGATGCTCGACGACCTGGGGCTGGCGGTGGGCAGCGACGGCTACCGCCAGTATGCCGACGGCGGGCGCATCGAGATGGACATCGGCATCTTTACCGACTGGGAGCTCGCCGAGGTGATCACGGCCCAGTGCGAGAACTGGGATCGGGACCTCAAGATCAAGACCTTCTGCCAACCGAAGACGTGGAGCGAAGGCGTTCGGCCGTGGTTCATCGGCAGCGAGTTGCCGCTGATCGCCTCGGGCTCCGGCCACTGGTTCTGGGGAACTGACGCGCTCTATCTGCATGCCCTCTATCAGTACGAGGTGCGCGACTGGCTCGAAACGGGCGGCAAGGACGGCATCGAGCCTCCGGAGCCGTACCGCGAGGGGCTGCTGGAGCTGAAGCGGCTGGCCGACGCGTCGGCGCAGTCGATCGATCCGGACGAGCGGATGGAGCTGGCGATCCAGGCCACGGAGCTGGTGGTGCTGAACAACCTGGACGGCACCGAGCTGACTCTCGGCGGCGCCGCAAACTTCCATTACGTCCACAACCGGATCCGCAACAATCCGGTCGGCTACAACGCCTGGGGCATTCGCCGCTGGCTGCGCATGGAGCAGTGGTGGATCGACGAGTAGCGGGATAGCGTTCCCGGATTCCTGGAGCCCCCGGCGTCGCGTCGGGGGCTCTTTGCTTTGCTGCGCCCGGCACTCCCCGGCGCCGTCGATGTTGACAGCGCCGGTCGCGAATGCTGCACTGGCAACATTATTCAAGGAGGTCGGTCATGAACCTACTGAACCGAAAGCGCTTCGGCGCATCGCATTGCCTGGCACTGCTGGCATGTCTGTTCCTCTGTGGCACGGTCATGACGGCGACGGGCGCCGACATCGTCCCGGTGATCACGCCGGACGCACCGATGGCGAGCTACAGCGAGTCGCCGGGGCTGGCTGCGAAGGTCGCCGCCGGGGAGCTTCCCTCGATTGAGGAGCGGTTGCCCGACTTGCCCCCGGTGGAGCAGGCGTTCGAGGCGGTCGGCAAGTACGGCGGCACGCTGCGCCACGTCGAGGGGCTGTACACGAACTTCGGAAGCATCACCCGCTACATGAACGAAGGGCTGATCGACGTGAGCGTTCCCTCAGGCACTCACCGCTACCCGAACCTCGCCGAGCGCGTCGACGTCAGCGACGATCTCACGACCTACACCATCCATCTGCGCAAGGGCGTGAAGTGGTCGGACGGCGAGGAGTTCACCGCCGAGGACGTGATGTTCAAGTGGGAGGACATCAGGCTCTACTCCCCCGACCCGGACGCGACCCCGCTGTCGGTGGCGCCCTCCGACTTCATCATCGGCGGGGAGCTCGCCGAGTTCACGATGGTCGACGACTACACGATCGTGATCGAGTTCGCCGCGCCGTTCGCCAACTACCACAAGAACATCGGCTGGAACTATCTCGATCCGGAACCGGCCCACTACCTGAAACAGTTCCATCCCAAGCACAACGAGGAGCTGGGCGACCCGACCGAGGCGTGGCAGGACTTCAACACCGTGCACCGCGCCGGCACCAACACCGAGCGCCCCACCCTCGGGCCCTGGATTCCCGAGACGGTGAAGGAAGGCGAGCTGATGGTGATGGTGCGCAACCCGTACTACTGGAAGGTGGACGAGGAGGGCAAGCAGCTCCCCTACGCCGACGAGCTGCGCGTGACCTACGTCAAGGACAAGGAGGTGGAGAAGCTGCAGCTCGCCGCGGGCGAGTACGACTGGCACGCCATGGGGCCGCCGGTGGACGCGGTGCTGTTCCAGCAGCAGGCCAACGGCAACTACCGGCTGGTCACGCCGCCCGGGTGGCACAACGGCTGGGTGTTCATCAAGCGCAAGCTGGCGTGGATCACCAACGCGCTGGAGAACCCGCAGAACGAGAACGACGACAAGCTCGCCGCCCTGCTTCTGAACAACGACTTCCTGCAGGCGCTGCAGCTCGGCATCGACAACGAGCAGCTCATGCGTGCCTTCACCACGCCGGAGCTGTACGACTTCCGCGCAAAGCTGGTGGGCCGGCCGCGGCTCGACCCGGACAAGCCGATCGGCATGAGCGCCGACCCGCGCGTGGCGGCGATGTGGGACCACCTGGAGCAGTGGACGCGCTACGACCTGGCCGAGGCAAACCAGATGCTGGACGATCTCGGTCTGGCGGTCGGCGACGACGGCTTCCGCCAGTATTCGGAAGGCGGCCGCATTGAGCTGAATATCGGGATCTTCACCGACTCCGGACCCCGAGGCGAGGTGATCACCGCCCAGTGCCAGAACTGGGAGCGTGACCTCAAGATCAAGACGTTCTGCCTGCACAAGACCTGGAGCGAAGGGGTGCGGCCGTGGTGGATCGGCAGCGAGCTGCCGCTGATCGAGTCGGGCTCCGGCCACTGGTTCTGGGGCACCGACGCCCTGTACCTGCACGCCCTCTACCAGTATGAGGTACGCGACTGGCTCGAGACGGGGGGCAAGGATGGCGTGGCGCCGCCGGAGCCGTACCGCGAGGGGTTGCTGGAGCTGAAGCGGCTGGCCGACGCGTCGTCGCAATCGCTCGACCCGGAGGAACGGATGGAGCTGGCGATCCAGGCGACGGAGCTGGTGGTGCTGAACAACCTGGACGGCACGGAGCTGACCTTCGGCGGTGCCTCCAGCTTCTTCTACATCCACAACCGGATTCGCAACAATCCGATCAGCTACAACGCCTGGGGCATTCGCCGCTGGCTGCGCATGGAGCAGTGGTGGATCGACGAGTAGCGGGATAGCGTTTCCCGGATTCCAAAGAGCCCCCGGCACCGTGTCGGGGGCTCTTTTACGCCCTTGTGCGCGCGCGGGCGGTGGGCCGGGCAGCGGCTTGGCGCGCCGGCAGGCCCAGGCCTCGCAGGTCGGCGACCACGCCGCGCTGCTCGGCCTCGTAAAGCCTCCAGATGACGCGCAGGCTCTGCAGGCCGGCCTCGCCGTCGGTCTGCGGCGTGTGGCCGCGTTCGATGCAGTCCAGGAAGTGGGCCATCTCGTTCTCGGTGTGCTTGCCGGCGCCGGCATCGCTCTCCATGAGGAGTTTCCGTTCCCCGCGGGCGTGGGCCAGGAGGCGATGGCCGCTCACGTCGGCCTCGATCATTCCGTCCGTGCAGTGGGCGTGGATGGAATAGCGCAGGCGGGTGCCGCGCGCGCCCCACGTGCCGAAGTGGTAGCCCAGCCGGCCGCCCGCGAACTCCATGGTCACGTTGGAGGTGCCCTCGCGCTCCATCCACGGCGTGCCCGTGTTGGTGCCCAGGTGGGTGCCGCTGACCGGCTCGCCGAGGAACCAGAGCAGGATGTCGATGTAGTGGCAGCCGTGGCTGAAGAGCTGCCCGCCGCCCAGCGTCGCCGCCCGGCTCCCCCAGTGACCCGGCGGATAGCGGGTCATCTGCTCGGTCCAGATGCTGACCTGGAACACCTCGCCGAAAGACTGCCGGTCGAGCTCGTCCTTCAGGGCCGCGACCACGGGATGGAAGCGCATGCAATAGGCGATCATCAGGACGCGGCCGGCGCGGGCCGCGGTGGCGATGAGGTCCAGGCATTCCGCTTCGCTGTTCGCCATCGGTTTTTCCAGCAGCACGTGCTTGCCGGCCTCCAGGCACTCCCTGGCGACCGGGTGGTGCAGGTGGTGCGGCAGCACGACGAGCACGGCGTCCACCTGGTCCAGGACGGAGCGGTAGTCGGTGGCGACCCGTACGTCCGGGAGATGCTCGTGGACCTGACGTGCCCGCGCCTCGTCGACGTCGACGGCCGCCACGAGCTGGAGCCGGTCGCGGAGCAGGTGAAAGCGCCGCACGTGCGCGGCGGACATGCCGCCGCAGCCGATCAGGGCGAGCTTGACGCGGGCCATGCGTCATGGTGGTCGAGGGAGTGGGCGGTGTCGATGCACTATGAGGAGGCCATGGAGGCGACGTCATGAAGAAGAACGGCACTTCACCACGCCAGATCACGCTCTGCGCGTACGCCCGGTTCGAAGCGGACAAGATGCACGTCACGGTCGTCCCGGTCGGCGATGCCTTCATCGCGCGAGGGTCGGCGGTCGAGCTCTGGGTCTGGCACCGTGCGCGGCGCGAGCAGTTCGTACGGACCAGGATCGACGACTTCGCCCAGCCGTCGGGCCGTACGGTCGTGCTCGACCTGGCGCAGGTGCCGGCAGGCACGGCCGAGCTGCAGGCCGTCCTCGTCGACCGGTGGGGCCGGGAGTGCGTCACGCATCTCATCCAGAGCGCCGATCCGCCGGACAAGCCCGGCTGGTGGGGCTCACGCGCCGGACTGGATCCCGGAGTGCCCGCGGCCTGGACACCGCTCGCGTGTGACTCGCACACCGGCGGAGCGGTTGCGGTTTCCTGTTCGGGAAGGACGTACCGGTTCGCACCCGGCTCCCTGCTCGAATCGGTGACCGCGGCAGGCGGCGGGATCCTGCATGGGCCCGTGCGACTGACGGCGGTCGCCGGCGGCCGGGACCTGCGCTTCGCCGCGGAAACGATCGACCTGGTGGCGTCGGCTCCCGATGAGGTGGTGCTCGAACAGCGGCTGACCGCGGCGAGCCTCGACCTGCGCGTGCAGGCGCACGTCGAGTTCGACGGCATGATCCGCTTCGACGTCGAAGCCGCCGCGGCCGACGCCGTCGACCTGGACTCCCTGTCGATCGAGATTCCCGTCCGCGCCGAGCACGCCCGGTACCTCTATCACTTTCCGGGGGCATGGGGGACGGCCAGGAACGCCGGCGCGCTCCCGGACACCGCCGTCAGGATGGGTTTCCGGCCGTACGTCTGGCTGGGAGACGAGGATCGCGGACTGGCCTGGTTCAGCGAGTCCGACCGCGACTGGCACGTCGCCCCGGGTGCGCCGGCCACGGAGATCGTCCGCGACGGGGACCGCGTGCTGCTCACGCTCCACCTGGTGTCCGCGCCGCTGCGGCTGGCGCCGGAGTCGCAGCGGCCGCTCGCGTGGGACACGGCGCCCGAGCTTGCCAACGCCGTGATCCGGGACGCGGCGGTCACGGGCGAGCGAGGGGAGCGCTACCAGCCACTGCGGTACACGTTCGGCCTGCAGGCCACACCGGTCAGGGCGAACGAACAGACCGCCTGGGATTACCGGTGCCTGCACGTCAGACCGGCTCCACCCGCGTTCACGGAAGGGATGACCCTGGAGCCCGCGTTTCTGGATCGCTGCGTGCAGGCGGGCGTGAGGACCCTCGCGCTGCATCAGTACTGGACCGACATCGAGGCGCACACGATTCCCGCAGACCGCGAGCGGCTGCTCGAATGGGTCTCGGCGTGCCACGAGCGGGGGCTCAGGATCCTGCTGTACTACGGGTTCCTGATCTCCAGCGCGGCGCCCGAGTGGCGGGACTTCGGGGCCGGCTGCCTCACCACGCCCGCGTACGGCTACCCGCTGTACCGGGCCCCGCCGCAGCCCGATCAGCAGGGCGATCCCACGCTGACAGAGGACTGGTGATCCTGTGAATGAGTCGATAGG
>JAPPNY010000266.1:33206-55111 GCA_028818385.1 Spirochaetaceae bacterium | reverse complement strand
CTGCCGGTCCCGGAGGACGCCGCCGACTGCCTCACCTTCGTGAACCTGTCCGGCGCCGAGCGCGCGACCGACGTGCTGATCAAGACGCGCTACGAGCAGATCTGGGCGTTGGACTCCGAGGGGCGCGAGCTGTGGAACGTGCGCCATCCGGCCGGGCGCCTGACCGCCCACCAAGTGTTTCCGGTGGACCTGGACGGCGACGGCCGTGACGAGTTGATCGTCGGCTACGCGATGCTGAACCCGGACGGCTCGATGCGCTGGGAGATGGAGGCGGCCGAAGAGCTGCCGCTGGGCATCGGCTGCCACCTGGATTGCGCACGGGTGTTGCGCCGGGGCGAAACGGCTGCCGACTGGCGTTTCGTCGTGACCTGCTGCGCCAACGAGCGGATGGCGTCCGTCGACGGCACCGGCCGCACCGTGTGGGCCTTGGACAACCGCCACTACGAATCGGTCGACGTGTGCTCGATCTATCCCGAGCTGCCGGGCAAACAGATCGTCGTGGACGTCGCCAAGCACGAGGAGGTGGTGGCTCCCATCCACGTGCTCGACGAGGACGGCGCGCTGCTCGGGAAGCTGTTCACCTGGAACTCGCGCTTCCATTTCCCCATCGACTGGGACGGCAGTGGCCGCGACCTGTTCGTGGTGGGCGGGGAGCACGCCCTGTTCGACGGGAGCGGCGACAAGGTCGCCATTTTCGACACGCCGGGCATCGACAATCCGAGCGGCCTGATCTGCGGGCGTGGCGACCTGACCGGCAACGGCGTGCCCGACGTGATGATCTCGGCCGACCACGGCGGCACGATCTTTCTGTATCGCAACGAGCAAGGAGCCATGTCGGCCCCCGGGCTGCCTGAGATCACGGAGGTCAACTATACGCTCTATTGAAGCCACCCTGATCAGCGCGCCGCCGGACTGGGCGGTACGCCAGCGCCGGCTGATCGAGGTGATGGAACAGGCGGCTCCGGTGTATCAGCAGCGCTACACCCGGCCCGACGGCAGCTTCGTCTGGAGATCGCGCTGGCCGGGGATGGACGGCTCCGACGACGGCTACGAGAGCTATCACAACTGGCCGCTGCTCTATGCCCTGGGCGGCGCCACGGAGCTGCACGAGCGCAGCCGCTTCCTGTGGGAGGCGGTGACCCGCCAGTTCACGGGCTACGGCCAGATCCATCGCGAGTTCGATGCCTACTACGACTGGATGCACCACGGCGAATCCTCCCTGTACCTGTACTACTTCGGGCTCGCCGACCCGCTGCGGCAGCCGGACCGGGCGCGGGCGCTGCGCTTCGCCGGCATGTACCGGGGAACCGACCCGCAGGCCGACAACTGGGACGCCGGGCGGCGCATGCTCCGCTCGCCCATCACCGGCAGCCGGGGACCGCGCTTCGAGAACACGTTCGAGGACTGGGAGGCGGTGCGCTGGGTGCTGGCCGACTACCCGGTGCCGTTCGACGACCTGGACGTACCCACCCGCGACGCCGAATGGGAGCCGGGCGAAGTGGTGGCCAAGGCCGACTGGAACGACGACGCCGTGTTCGCGGTGATCCTGCAGGCGCTGAACCGGCGCCAGATGCGCTGCGACGTGCCGCTCAACCTGACCTGCACCAGCCTGATCACGCACGCGTTTCTGCTCACCGGAGAGGAGCGCTACCGGCGCTGGGTGCTCGACTACCTGGAGGCGTGGGCGGACCGCATCGCCGCCAACGGCGGGCTGTGCCCGGACAACGTCGGCCCCGGCGGCACCATCGGCGAGACCATGGACGGCAAGTGGTGGGGCGGCTACTACGGCTGGGCCTGGCCGCACGGCAGCCGCACCATCATCGAGCCGCTGCTGATCGCGGCGATGAACGCGCTGCTCTTGACCGGCGACGCCGGCTACCTGGAGATTCCGCGCGGCCAGCTCGCCCGCCTGATCGAGATGGGACGCAGCGAGGGCGGCCGCCTGCTGGTGCCGCACCGGCACACCGACGCCGGCTGGACCTCCTGGCGGCCGCTTGAACCGCACACCGTCGGCCAGCTCTGGTACCTGTCACAGGCGCAGGCCGACCGCGACGTGATCGACTCGCTGCCGGAGAGCCGCACCGAGTGGACGGTGCTCGCCGAGGGCCGCGGCAAGGGGGACGACGTCCACTTCGGCCCTTGGTTCTGCTACCTGGACGGTCGCCTGCCCGACTACCCGCGGCGCCTGCTGGACGTGCAGTACCGGGAGGTGGTCCGGCGCATGGACCTGCTGCGCGCCGACGACGGCGACCCCGAGGAATGGGACGTCCACCACTGGCAGGACATCAACCCCGTGCACACCGAGGCGCTGCTGCAGCAGACCTGCGGCGGCCCCCAGGTGATCTACCACGGCGGCCTGCTGCACGTGCGGGTGCGCCACTTCGATGCCGAAGCCGGGCGTCCGGGCCTGCCCCCGGAGGTGGCCGCCCTGGTGACGGAGTTGGACGGCGACGGCACCACGCTGGAGCTGGTCAACCTCGGCGCCGTGCACACGCGCAGGGCGCTGCTGCAGGCGGGCGCACTCGGCGAGCACCGCTTCACGACGGTACGTGATCTCGACTCCGGGAGCACGACCGCCGTCGATGGCCGCCACATGGAAGTGGTGCTGCCGCCGGGACGCGCGCTGCGCCTGCGGCTGGGCATGAAGCGCTTCTGCCACGCCCCCAGCTACCGGCAGCCGGTTTAGTACCCTGTCAAACTGATGTCGAGGGGTGACACCCCCAAATGACAGTTTGACAGGGTACTAGCGCCGGGGACGCCCGTGTGGCGGGCGCCCCCAGGCTACGTCGTTCAGGCGCCGGCTACCCGTTCAGGAACCACTGCGCCGGCTGCGACACCTTGAACCAGCTCAGGTCGTCGGAGAAGATCGCGGTCTCCAGCACGTTCTCGAGCCGGTTGCTGACGATCACCGGCGCCACCGGCCACGCGACCGTGCCGATGACCGGCAGGGTGTCCGAGAAGAACTGCCAGACCTCGGCGCGATAGCGCCGGTAGTCCTCGTCGCTCACCGCCTCCAGCGAGTTGATGTACGACTCGTAGTAGGCCTTGACGTCGTCCGGCGGCTCCTCGCCGGCCGGCGGCTCCGGACCGATCCGTCCGCCCTGGTCCCAGGTCGACCACGTGAACCACTCGCCCCACTTCTGCCCCCACACGCTGGAGGTGATGTCGAACGGCGTGGAGTTGGGGATGTAGGAACGCAGCTCCAGCATGCGGTCGATGCGCGACACGCGCACGTCGAAATCGTTGGCCTGTATCCGCTGGCTGATCAGCTCGCCGGACACCACCTTCAGGTCGACCTCGACGCCGACCGCCTCCCAGTAGTCGCGGATCAACTCGGCCGAGTCGGAGTTGGTCTCGTCGACATCCATGTTGATCCGCAGGACCTCGCCGTCGGCCATCGTCCGGTAGCCGTCGTCGTTCGTGCCTAGGCCCATATCGTCGAGCAGCGCGCGGGCGCCGTCAGGGTCGTACTCGGCGAAGTTCGTCGCCCACGTGGGATCGTAGAACGATGCGCCGTAGTGGATGGTGGCCTGCTGCGGCACTCCCATGCCCAGGAACAGGAACTCGTTCATCTCCTCGCGGTTCAGCGCCAGCGACATGGCCTGGCGGAACCTGACGTCCCCGAACACGGCCCGCTTGGCCGGGTCGTTGTGGTTCTGGTTGAAGGTCAGGCCGGGGTCCGCCGCGTAGATGCGCTGCCAGTTGCGCAGCTCGTAATCACCCTGCGCTTCGCCTCTCTTGTAGAGCTGCATCTCCGACTGCTTGAGCAGCCGGCCGGCCACGTCGGACTTGCCCTGCAGGGCATCGAGAATCGTCACCTGCTGATCGGTGACGATGTTGACCACCACGCGATCGATATACGGGAGCTGATTGCCGGCCGTGTCCACGACGTGGTAGTAGGGATTCCGGGCGAACGTCTTCTTCAGTTGCACGTCGGTCTCCATGACCCACGTGCCGAGGGTCGGGACCTTCTTCAGCGCGTCCACGTTGGGAAATACGTTCAGCTCCTTCGAGTGGGCGTCGACCCAGTTCTCGTGACCGAGCTCCTTGGCCAGATCGTTCGCCTTGGGGTTGTGGTCGATGTGGAACTGCTTGGCGAAGTGGCTGGGCATCATGAAGAAGCTGGGCAGCGTGTACCAGTGGTTGATCATCGACAGCACCGGGCGATAGGGGATGGCCATCTTGATGCGAAAGGCGTAGTCGTCGAGCTTCTCGAAGGTCGCCAGCTCGCCGCCGATGGTCCACACGAAGCGCACCCAGTGGTTGATCTCGTCGTTGAGCATGACGTCGTTGTAGAAGTACATGACGTCGTTCGCGGTGAGCGGCGCGCCGTCGGACCACTTCATGCCCTCGCGCAGGTAGATGGTCAGCTCGGTGCCGTCCTCCGAGAGCTCGTAGCCCTTGGCGATATCGGGAATGACCGCGGAGCAACTCGGGTCGGTGGTGAACAGGTAGGAGAGCCGGACGTGGCCCAGATCCGACCAGCCCCCGGTGTTGGAGGCGCTGATGGTGCCGCCGTAGGTGCCGATCTCGCCCAGCGGCTCCAGCACCAGCGGGTCGTCGGGCAGCCGCTCGGCCACCGGCGGCAGATCGCCTGACGCCACCAGCGCGGCCAGCATCGGCGCTTCGTTGAAGCTGGTGATCCCGAGTTGCGAGGCGGTGCGTGCTTCCAGCCAGGTCGTCGGGATGGCGGCCGCGTACGCGACAGAGACAAGGCACAGACCGAGTGCCAACGGGATTCTCTTCATGAGTTCCTCCTGAACAGCGACAGGTATGCTGGGTGTCGTTTGGGTCTTCCGGCGAGTGTAGCCGGCACCCGGACGGTCGTCAATGCGTCGCCAACGGCGCGACCGGCAGGGGTCGCGGCGGCGATGAGCGGATGACACGCCGCGGCGCCGTCGCTATGATCTTCCGCATACGCGCCGCTGCCGGGTGCTCCTGGAATGCTTCAGTATACCGTACGTAGAATCCTCCTGATGATCCTCACAGTGTGGATCATATCGATCATCAGCTTCGTCGTGATTCAGCTTCCTCCCGGCGACTATCTGACGACGCTCGCCATCAACCTTGAGGAGAGCGGATATCCGGTCGAAGAGGCGATGTTGGAGCGCTACCGCACCAGGTTCGGGCTCGACAAGACGATGTTCGAGCAGTACGTCATCTGGATAACGAACTTCGTGCAGGGCGACATGGGGTACTCCTTCGAGTGGAGAGCCAACGTCAACACCCTCATATGGGAGCGCCTGCTGCTCACGATAGCGCTGAGCACGTCGTCGCTGATCCTGACCTGGATGATCTCGCTTCCGATCGGCATCTACTCCGCGCTGAGACAGCACTCCCTGGGCGACTACGCGTTTACCATCCTCGGCCTGATGGGCATTTCCGTGCCGAGCTTCATGCTGGCGCTGGTGCTGATGTACGTCGCGTTCAACACGTTCGGCCTGGATGTCGGCAGACTGTTCTCCCCGGAATACGAAGACGCCTCCTGGAGCTTCGGCAAGGTGCTGGACCTGCTCAAGCACATCTGGCTGCCGGGCTTCATCATCGCCATCTCTGGTACCGCCGGCCTGATCCGTACCCTGCGCGCCAACCTGCTGGACGAGCTCAAGAAGCCGTACATGATCACCGCCCGTTCCAAGGGAGTCGCCTATCGCAAGGTGGTCATGAAGTATCCCATGCGAATTGCCATGAACCCGTTCATCAGCTCGTTCGCCTATATCCTGCCCGGCCTGATCTCCTTCTCGGCGATCATCTCCGTGGTGATGAACATGCCTACCACCGGCCCGCTGCTGCTCGGTGCGCTGCAGACCCAGGACATGTATCTGGCCGGCAGCTTCATCATGCTGCTCAGCGCGCTGACCGTGATCGGCACCTTCTTCTCCGACCTGCTGCTGGCGGCGGTCGATCCAAGGGTACGGTTCTTCTAAGGTGCTGTCGGCGTTCAAGGCGGGTCGCGGCAAGCAGGCCGAGGAGAACCGGGAACTCGACGACCTGTACACGTCGTCGCAGTGGAAGCTGATCGTCATCCGCTTCCGCAAGCACAAGCCGGCGGTAGTATCCCTGTTCGTCCTGGCCGTGTGCTACCTGCTCGCGCTGCTGGCTCCGTTCTTCGCCGTGCACGATCCCAACGAAAAGAACGCCGACTACCGGGAGGCGCCGCCGCAGGGGATCCACTTCGTCAACCACTCAGGAAAGTTCTCACTATTTCCGGTTATCTATCCCTATCGCAAGGCAATGAACACGGAAACCTTCGAGGTGGAGTTCAGCGAAATCGTCGAAGAAGAGACCAGACTGGTGCCCTTCGCGAAGGGATTCGAGTACCGGCTCTTCGGGCTTACCCTGGACCGTCATTTCTTCGGACCCGAACGCCCCGGCGTGCCGTTTCACCTCCTGGGATGCGACCGCCTGGGCCGCGACCTGTACAGCCGCATCCTGTACGGCAGCAGAATCTCGCTCTCCATCGGACTGTTCGGCGTCGCCATCAGCTTCTTTCTGGGGATCCTGATCGGCGGCATCGCCGGGTATCTGGGAGGCTTCGTCGACAACATCGTGCAGCGCGCCATCGAGATTCTGCTGTCGATTCCGCAACTGCCGCTGTGGATGGCGTTGAGCGCGGCGCTGCCGCGGGACTGGTCGCAGCTGCAGAACTACCTGCTGATCACGATCATCCTGTCGATCATCGGCTGGACGGGACTGGCGCGCATCGTGCGCGGCAGGTTCCTGAGCCTGCGCACAGAGGACTTCGTCACCGCCGCCGAGCTCATGGGCCGCAACAACCTGCAGATCATCTTCATCCACATGCTGCCCTCGTTCTACAGCTACATCATCGCGTCGCTCACGCTGTCGATCCCGGGGATGATCCTGGGCGAGACCGCACTCAGCTTCCTGGGCCTGGGTCTGCAGGCGCCGACCATCAGTTGGGGCGTGCTGCTGCGGGACGCGCAGAACGTGTACGCCATCGCCATCACGCCGTGGATCCTGTTGCCGTGCGTGTGCGTGATCATCGTCGTGCTGGCGTTCAACCTGCTCGGCGACGGCATTCGGGACGCCGCCGATCCCTACGGAAGCCGGTGATGCAGCCGGGCAACATCCTGGAGGTGGACGACCTCACGGTCGAGTTCCACGGCGACGAAGGGATCGCCAAGGCGGTCAACGGCGTCTCCTTCGCGGTTCGCGAGGGACAGTCGGTCGGCCTGGTCGGCGAGAGCGGTTGCGGCAAGTCCGTTTCGGCGTACTCGATCCTGCGCCTGCTGGCCGACACCGCGCGCATCACCAGCGGCGCGATCCGCTACCGGCAACGCGACGGCGCCGTGACCGACCTCACCACGCTGGATCCGGACGGCGATCACATCCGCCGCCTGCGCGGCGCCGACATCTCGATGATCTTCCAGGAGCCGATGACCGCCTTCAGCCCCGTGCACACCATCAACAACCAGATTTCCGAGCTGCTGATGCTGCACACCGGCATCGACAAGGAGGAGGCCAGGGCCAGGACCATCGAGTTGCTGCGCCGCACCGGCATCCCCGACCCCGGGCAACGGGTGGACGACTACACCTTTCAGTTGAGCGGGGGGATGCGGCAGCGCGCCATGATCGCCCTGGGGATCGCCTGCGGGCCGCGCATCCTGATCGCGGACGAGCCGACCACTGCTCTCGACGTGACCATCCAGGCGCAGGTGCTGAAGATGATCCAGGAGATGCAGCGGGAGCTGGGACTGTCGCTGATCCTGATCACCCACGACCTGGCCGTCATCTCCAAGATGGTCGAGCACGTCTACGTCATGTACCTGGGCAGGGTGGTGGAAGACGCGCCGGTGCGGGAACTGTTCCGCAACCCCCGCCATCCCTATACCCGCAACCTGATGAAGTCGGTGCCGCGCATGAGCCAGCAGGGAGAGCGGCTGCACACCATCGAGGGAGCGGTGCCCACGACCTACCTGCTGCCCACGGGATGTCCCTTCCACCCGCGCTGCGAGGAGGCGATCGCCGGCACCTGCGAGGTGTCCCATCCGCCGGTGGTGAAGATCGGCGAGGGCCACGTGGCCACCTGCCACAACATCCCGGTACCGGCGCCGTGAGCGAAACCCTGCTGCAGGTCCGCAACCTCAGGAAGTACTTCCCGGTGGAACGCGGCTTTCTGAGGCGGGGCGACGACTTCATCCGCGCGGTGGACGACATCTCGTTCGACGTCGTACGCGGCACCGTCCTGGGACTTATCGGCGAGAGCGGATGCGGCAAGACCACGACCGTGAAGACGATCATGCGGGCCACACCACCCACCTCAGGCAGCATCGAGTACACCACGCAGGACAACCGGTCGGTGGATCTGGCGCAGTTGACGAAGAAGGAGCTGAAACCGCTGCGGAAGGAGATCCAGATGATCTTCCAGGATCCGTTCAGCTCGCTGAATCCGCGCATGACCGCGCTCGACATCGTCGCCGAGCCCCTCAAGGTGCTGAAGTGGCGGAAGCCGGACTACCGGCGCCGGGTCGAGGAGCTGATGGACCTGGTGGGGCTCGATCCGCGCTTCCTGTCGCGCTATCCGCACGCGTTCTCCGGCGGCCAGCGGCAGCGGCTGGGGATCGCGCGCGCGCTCGCCTCCTCGCCCTCGCTGCTGTTCGCGGACGAGCCGGTGTCGGCCCTCGACGTCTCCGTGCAGGCGCAGATCCTCAACCTGCTGCTCGACATCCAGGCCCGCATGGGGTTGACGGTGGTCATCATCGCCCACGATCTGGGCGTGGTGCGCTACATCTGCAGGGAAGTGGCGATCATGTACCTGGGCAAGATCGTCGAGCAGGGCGACACCAGGGAGATCTACACTCACCCCAGGCATCCCTATACCGCCGGCCTGCTGGCGGCCAGCCCGGACACCGACCCCGACACCCCGTGGGCGGAGGACCTGCTCTCGGGCGACGTGCCGAGCCCGATCGGCGAACGCCCGGGGTGCGTGTTCGCGTCCCGTTGCGCGCACGCCGAGGAGCGTTGCCACAGCGAGGTTCCCGAGCTGGCGCCGGTTGCAGGCGGGGACCGCGCGGGGGCCGTCCGCGTGGTCGCCTGCTGGCGCGCCGACGAGCTGCGACTGCGCGGAATTTGAACGCGGATCGAGGTGGACGGCGCCGACGGCGCCGGGCCGGCCCGTGTCCGTCAAAGGAGGGGCTGGGCCGCTAGAAATCTAGCGCCGGCAGGTAGCCGCTGGGCCCCAGCGCGTTGGGACGCCACCGCGGCGCCACCGCCGGCACGTTGCCGCCGGCTCCCCAGATCTGCCAGCTCGACTCGTTCACCAGCAACAGGCATCCGCACCCGTAGCGCGGCAGATCCAGCACCGTGAGATGGCGCACGCGGCCGCTGCGCTCCGGGAACGGCCGCACCACGCGGCCGGTGAGCGGATCGAGGATGCCGCCGCGGTTCACCGCCAGGTCGCTGCCGGTGGTGCCCCACGGCAGCGGGCGGCAGCCCGCCTCGGCCGACATCTCCACCCAGCGGCCGATCAGCTCGAGCCGGTGGTCGAGCAGCACGGCGATGCCGGGCTCCCGCCACTGGGTGATGGCCAGGATCTGCGGTTCCGGCCGCCCGGGCACGAAGCGTCCCAGCGCGTACTGCTGCACGTGCCCCCACTTGAGCTGCGTGCGGATGACACCGGTACGCGGCTCGATCTCCATCAGCCCCTCCTCGCCGGCGGCGACGTAGAAGCGCGGCTCCGCGTTCAGGGAGAACAGCCCGATGGCGTCCGAATGGTCGGGAAGGTCGAGCGACCACACGGTGTCTCCGGCAGGAGAGAGCAGCGTCCGGCTGGCGAACAGGTAGTCCGGCTCCCCGGCCCGAAGCTGCACGGGCAGCGGAAAGTGGCCGGTGTTCAGCGCCCGGTGCCACAGCAGCTCCAGGCGGCGGTCGTACAGCCAGATGTTCCAGTAGCGGTCCTTGACGTAGAAGCCCGGAGCCTGCCCCACCTCGGTGAGGACGGGACAGATGGCATCCCCGAGCATGCGCTCGTGCGGGTAGTCGGCGTCCTCCCGGTAGGGATTGGAGGGAGGCGACGCCACCGTGGCACGGTGCTCGCCGGTGACCGCGTCGTGCACGTGGATGCCGAAGTCGGCGGTGAACACCACCTCGCGGCGGCCGTCGCCCTCGATGTCGAGGGTGCACAGCGGCAGGTCTCCGCCCTGGCTCAGCGGGTGCTCGAACGGACCCAGCCGCCACCGGTGGCCGTGGATCAGGTGCTGGCAGTGAACCTCGGTGCCGTGATGCTCATCGGCCAGCAATTCCGGCAGCCCGTCGCCGTCGGTGTCCTGGAACACCACGCGGCTGCGGCACAGCGCCTCGTCCAGGGCGCCCTCGGCCAGCAGCTCCATGTCCGGAGCGTCCGGCAGCGGCAGCTCGGCCTGCCGGACCCGGTGGCCGGCGACCTGCACCATTCCGTAGGTCGATTCGCCGCTGCACACCAGGGCGGCTCGACCGTGGGTGTAGCGGCCGTCGACGACACGGATGGTCGGTCCGTCCACCAAGCCCGCCTGCAGCTCGTTGCCGGTGACCCGGATCAGCATGCGGTACTCCGGAATCGGAGCGGGCAGCGGCACCTGGGCCAGCACCCGGTGCCGGTCGCCCGAGCGCAGCACCAGCCGCATTCCGGCGCCGTCCTCCACCGTCAGCGCGTAGTAGTGGCGGGCGTCCTGGTAGCGGAACGCAACGCCGGTGGGTCCGTCCTTACCACCGCTGCAGCTCGCTCGCAGCTCGTAGTCCGTCCAGCCCCAGTCGCCGAAGGCCAGGGTCGGGATCGGCGGAACCTGGATCGTCACGAAAGGGTCGAAGGCGCCGCACTCGTCCAGCATCCGCTGCTTGCGGCTCTCCCGCTCGCGCGCGCAACTGCGGATCTGGCGCACCCTGCTGCCCTCGATGATCCAGTTGGGAGCGTCCCAACTCGACAGCAGCGACTCCTCCCGTACGGCCGCGCGCGAGAAGGTGTCGTCCGCCAGGCGCACGGCCAGCTCATCGGTGCGCATCCGGTCGAAGCGCAGATCGAAGTCGAAGCGCTCGGTACCCAGTTCTGCGAAGTTCATGAGTCGGCCTCCCGTGCCGTGGTCAGTGTCTGCGCCTCGATGGATACGATGTCAAGGACACAGCGGAGGTCGACCGGGCGGCGCGCGATCGTGCGATCCTGTCCGAACGTGAACCTGGCGGTGTTCGCCTCTGGCCGAGGCAGCAACCTGGACGTCCTGATCGCACGGGCCGCCGACGGCCGGCTGCCGGCGCGGATCGCCGTGGTGCTGAGCAACAACAGCGGCAGCGGAGCGCTGACCATCGCGAGCCGGCACGGCATCCCGACCGCGCACCTCTCCGCGGTGACGCACCCGGATACGGACCCCTACCGGGACGCGATGCTCCGACTCCTGGAGTCCCACGGGATCGACCTGATCGTCCTGGCCGGCTTCATGAGGCTCGTCCCCGCGCAGGTCGTCGCCCGCTACCCCCGCCGCATCGTCAACATCCATCCGGCGCCGCTGCCGCGCTTCGGCGGCCCGGGAATGTACGGGCTGGCACCTCACCGCGGCGTGCTGGCGGCCGGGCTGAACGAGAGCGCGGTCTGCGTCCACTACGTCACCGAGGAATACGACCAGGGTCCGATCATCGACTCACGGCCCATACCGGTTCATCCGGACGACACGCCGGAATCGCTGCAGCGGCGCGCGGCCGCCGTCGAGCACGACCTGTACTGGCGCGTGATCGCCGATCTGGTCACCGGCGGGGACGCCGCGTGAAGGGGCGCGGGGCGGCCGTCAACCCGCCCAACCGCTTCGAGCGGATCGAGTACGTCGCAGACCCGGAGGCCCCGCCCGGGCGGCCGGAGACCGAGCTGCTGCGCGACCGCTCGCGCTCCATCATCGCCACCAACCTGAGCCCGGACATCG
Organism: Spirochaetaceae bacterium; assembly: GCA_028818385.1. The sequence continues at coordinate 43,208 of JAPPNY010000266.1, read as the reverse complement.
GTTTCGACGCCTCCATCAACCCCTACCGCGGCTGCGCGCACGGCTGCGCGTACTGCTACGCCCGGCCCACGCACGAGTACTTGGGCTTCTCCGCCGGGCTCGACTTCGAGACCCGCATCGTGGTCAAGGAGGACGCGCCCGAGCTGCTGGCCGCGGAGCTCTCACGTCCACGCTGGCGCCCGCAGCCGCTGGCGCTCTCCGGGGTAACCGATCCGTATCAGCCGGTCGAGCGCCGACTCCGCATCACGCGCCGCTGCCTGGAGGTGCTGGCCGAGTTCCGCAATCCCGTGATCGTGGTCACCAAGAACCGCCTGGTGGCCCGTGACGCCGACCTGCTGGCCGACCTTGCCGCCGCCGGCGCGGCCGCGGTGTTTCTGTCGATCCCGACGATCGACGCCTCCCTGAGCAACGCCCTGGAACCGCGCACCAGCACCCCCGCCCGCCGGCTGCAGGCGATGGAGACCCTGGCGGCAGCCGGCGTGCCGGTGGGAGTCCTGACGGCGCCGGTGATCCCCGGCCTCACCGATCACGAAATACCGGCGATCCTGGACGCCGCGGGAGCCGCAGGCGCGTCGTTCGCCGGCTACGTCATGCTACGGCTGCCGCTGGCCGTGGCGCCGCTGTTCTCAGACTGGCTCGAACGCCACCGGCCCGATCGAAAGGGCAAGGTGCTGTCCCGCATCCGCCAGATCCGCGGCGGCGGCCGGCCGGATGAAGGCCGCCTCAACGACGCCCGCTTCGGCTCGCGGATGCGGGGCTCGGGGCCGTTCGCGGACCTGGTGGCCACCATGTTCGCGAGCTCGTGCGCGCGCGCCGGCGTCGCCGACCGCGCCCCCGAGCTCGACACCGGCTCGTTCCACGTCCCGGACCGCTACCGGGAGGGCGCGGACCAGCTCACGTTGTGGCCCGGATCGCCGCCTCGATGAGCTCGTCCGGGATGTCGTCGAACGACGAGTAGTTCATCGAGTACAGCCGCGCGTACAGGCCGTTCAGGGCCATCAACTCGGCATGCGTACCGCGCTCCACGATGCGGCCCTCCTGCAGGACCAGGATGCGGTCGGCGCCGCGAATGGTGGCCAGCCGGTGCGCGATCACCAGGCCGGTCCGTCCTTCGAGCAGCCTGGTGAGCGCCTTCTGGATCAGCATCTCCGTGTAGCTGTCGATGTTGGCGGTCGCCTCGTCCAGCACCAGGACCTTGGTGTCGGCCACCACGGCGCGCGCGAAGCTGATGAGCTGCCGCTGGCCGAGCGACAGGTTGCCGCCGCGCTGCTCGATCTCGGTCCGGTAGCCGTCTGGCAGGCGCATGATGAACCCGTGCGCGCCGACGGTGCGGGCCGCCTGTTCGACCGCCTCAAGTGTCACGTGCGGCTTGTGGTAGCGGATGTTCTCCTCGATCGTGCCCGAGAACAGGAACGGCTCCTGCAGCACCATGCCGATGTGGCGGCCGAGCGAGTCCTGAGACACGTCGCGCACGTCGTGGCCGCCCACCAGCACCTTGCCGTCCCACACCTCGTAGAAGCGGTGCGCCAGCGCCGTGATGCTGGTCTTGCCGGAGCCGGTCGGCCCGACCAGTGCCACGGTCTCTCCGGGACGGGCGCTGAAGCTGATGTCGCGCAGGACCGGCTGGTCCGGGACGTAGCCGAAGGTGACGCCGCGGAACTCGACCGAGCCGTCGCAGTCGTCGAGATCGATCGCGCCGGGCCGGTCCGTGATCTCGACCGGGACGTCCATCACCTCGAAGATCCGCTGGCCGGCCGCCATGGCCCGCTGCATGATGCTGAGCTGCATCGTCACGGAGCGGATCGGCTGGAAGAACCGCTGAATGTAGATCAGGAAGGCGATCAGCACGCCCAGGTCGAGACTGCGGTCGAGCACCATCGCCCCGCCCACGAACACGACAATCCCGGTTGCCATGCCGGTGAGCGTGTCGACGATCGGGATGATCATCTGCGCGATCATCACCGCGCGCGACTGCGCGACCAGGTTGTCGTGCGCCTTGTCGTGGTACAGATCCAGGTTGACCGGCTCCCGGCCGGCCTCCTGCACGGTCCGCACCCCGTTGATCGCCTCGGCCATGGCGCCGTTGGCGATGGAAGACGCCTCCCGCGCCCGCAGGAAGGTGCGCTTGGCGTGCGGCAGCCACACCATGCGGACGATGATCAGCGTCGGCACCACGGCCAGCGCCAGCAGCCCGAGCATCCAGTCCATGGCCACCAGCACCGTCATGATGCCGACGAGCAGCACCATGTCGCCGACCGCGAACACCGACGACTCCAGGAACTCCTGCAACGCGTACACGTCGCCCTGCAGGCGCGACATCAGCCGGCCGGTCTCGGTGCGGTCCATGAAGGACAGCGACACCCGCTGCAGGTGGCGGTACATGGAGCGGCGCAGGTCGAACAGCACGCGCTCGCCGGCGCGCGCCACCACGCCTTCCTGCAGCACATTGGCGATGAAGTTGACGAGGATGATCCCGACGAAGACGGCGACCGTGGCCCGCAGCAGGGTCAGGGCGGCATCACCGGCGCCCGCCACGTAATCGAACGTGTTGCTCACGATCAGGGGGATTGCGAGCTGCGTCGCGGTAAACACCAGCACCGCCGCCAGCCCGAACAGCAGCCGCCGCCGGTAGGGGACCACGAACGCCAGGAGCCGGCGCACGACCTTGCCGTCGAAGGTCGCGCCGAACATCACCTCCTCGCGGTTGGACTGCGCCCCCACCGACGCCAGGCGGGGCCGTTTTTCGGCACGCACTTCGTTAGCGGGCACGCTCCACCTCCCCGGCGCGCGCCGCGCCGCCGGCGATGCTGTCGGCGATCCGGTCCAGCGACTCCGAAGGGTTCGCCTGGAGCTGGTACAGCGCGCGGTACCGGCCGCCCAGCTCCATCAGCTCGGCGTGGGTGCCGCGCTCGACGATGGAGCCGGCGTCCACGAACAGGATCTCGTCGGCGTGCATCAGCGAGCTCAGCCGGTGCGAGACGATGATCGTGGCGGTCCGCTCGGTCAGCTTGCGCAGCGCGGCGCGGATGCGCCGCTCGGTCCCGGCGTCGATCGCCGCCGTGGAGTCGTCGAAGGCGATGACCGCCGGCCTGATCATGATGCTGCGGGCGATCGAAAGCCGTTGCCGCTGCCCGCCGGACAGCGACACGCCGCGCTCGCCGACCAGCGTCCGGTACTCTTCGGGCAGTCCCAGCACCCAGTCGTGGAGCTGTGCGGACGAGCTGGCGTGGGTGATCTGCTCGCGCTGCGCCCAGGGGTCGCCGTACGCGACGTTGCTCTCCACGCTGGCGGTGAACAGGAAGTTGTCCTGCTGGATCACTCCCACCGCCGAGCGCAGCGACTGCAGGGTCACCGAGCGGATGTCCTGACCGTCGATGGTGATGCGGCCCGCGTCGACGTCGTAGTAGCGGGCGGTCAGCAGCGCGATGGTCGACTTTCCGGACCCCGGCGGCCCGACGATGCCGAGCGTGCGGCCGGGCCCCACCTCGAAACTGATGCCGTCCAGCACCGTATCGCCGTCCCCGCCATAGGAGAAGCTCACCGATTCGAAGCGCAACACCCCTTCGCGAATCTCCAGGTCGTACGCGTCAGGCCGGTCCCTGATGTCCGGGTCCAGGTCCAGGATCTCGAACAGCCGCCCGCCGGACGTCGATGCGCGCGACAGCGCGCTCACCACCATGCCGAGCTGCCGGATCGGCATCTGCAAGATCAGCATGAACACCAGGAACTCGGTGACGTCGCCGACGGTGAGGTGCCCGGCCAGCACACGGGTGCCGCCGACCCAGAGCATCAGCGCCATCGCCGAGTAGTAGGCCAGCGTCATCAGGCTCACGTCGCGCACGCGGATGTTGATGGTGCGGTCCGTGTAGCGCTTGGCCTGCTCGGTTACCGTGTCGAACTTGCCCATCTCGTGCTCGCGCGCCGCAAACGCGCGGACCACGCGGATGCCGCCCAGGTTCTCCTCCATCACCTTGGTCAGCCGCGCCAGGCACTGCTGCAGGCGCAGCCACGCCACCCGCAGCCGCATGCGCGCCACCGTCGCCCGCCACGCGACCACGGGCGCGAAGCTCATCGCCGCCAACGTGAGCAGCGGATCGGTGCTCAGCAGCAGCCAGGTGCCCCAGCCGAGCAGCACCAGCAGCCAGACCGCCTTGATCATCCCGCGGTTGAAGGAGGTGGCGACCGACTCGACATCGAGCATGCCGCGGGTGATCAGCTCGCCGGTGTGCACGCGGTCGTGGAAGCCGTAGCTGAGACGCTGCACCTTGTCGTAGTAGTCCATCCGCAGCCGGTAGCCGACGCTCTGGCCGACGATCTCCGCCTGTTGGGTGTGCACCATCATCATCAGCCCGCGCACCACGCTGGCACCCAGGATCAGAGCGGCGAGCTGCAGGAGTTGCCGCTTGGCCGCCGACGGGTCGGCAGCCTCCGAGAGGATCACGTTGACCGTGTCCACCACGTCGCCGACGTACTGCGGCAGCAGCAGTTGGAACACGGCCGCGGCGACGGTGGCGGTCACGGCGACCGTCAGCCGCACCGGATGGGCCAGCGCCATGCGGAGCACGCGCAGCACCGGGCCGAACCCGGCCCAGGTCGTCATGCGATCCGCCGGCCGGATCACCGATCCTGCGGTACTCACAAGATTCCGGGATGGAGGCGGCACGCCGCGCCCGCGAGCTGAGCGGTCCATCGCGAACGCCCGCGAGAAGAGCATGCACAGGTGCGGCGCATGTCGCCGGCGCCATCCATGCAGGAGTCCGCGACGATCCATTCGCCGTGACCAAATTGGATGATGGCGCACTCTCCGTAGCCGGGCCCGAGGAGCGTCAGCACGAAATCCTCCCGGTCAGGCGCTGCTACCTCCAACGGATCGTGTTCGCCTGTTGCTGTGCAACTTGGCCTCGAGACCCGACTGCTCGCTCATGTTTCATCCGGGACGCACGCTCATAGTATGACGCTTGAGGTTGACGTCCAAGCTCGGTTGGGTCTTCAGGAGCCCTCGGCTTGGGCTCCTCCTCCTACCAGGTGTCGGCCATGCGCTGCAGCAGGGGCGCCACATCGATGTCGAACGCGCCCAGCGGCGCCCGTGTGGGGTCGCCGACCGACAAGAACGGATTGTGCGCGACGACGCCGCTCTCGATCCAGCCGACCGCAACGTAGCTGTGCCACACCCCCTGCCGCACGATCGCGTCGAACAGGGCCGACAGCCGGTCGCCGAAGTTGCACAGGTAGAAGGAGCAGATCAGCGGGCGGCCGGGATAGACCGAGCAGCGGCGGTCCCGCAGCCAGTGGCAGAAGCCGTCATCGCCCTGCCGCGGCACGATCGGCTCGCCGGTGTTCCACTCGTAGAGCAGCGTCGCCTCCGCCGGTGAGGCATCGAACTGCCGCGCCAAGTCGGCGATGCGGGCAGCTCGCTCGCTCGCGTCCGGAGGCTCCGGCAGCTCCAGATGGTCGCGCAGCAGCCGTTCCCGGCTGAGTCCGAGCGCCCGCTCCAGCCGAGGCAGGTCGGCGCCCAGCACCGGCACGCGGTCGCGGCAGCACAGCCCGCAGCCCGCGCAGCCGACGGTGGCCAGGCCGGGCCGGAGCCGCATCCGCTCCAGGGCGGTCATCAGATCGCCGATCGTCGCCTGTTCGGCGTAGCCGGCAAGCTCGATCTCGTCCCGTTGCAGGACCAGTTGCAGCGAGCCGTTCGTCCCGTCCATGGCGTCCCGTCCGCAACGGTAGTCGAGACACCCCCGCTCGGCCTACCCTCAACCGGTGACCGAATCGAGACCGATGTCCGCTACCGGAGCGATGTCCGCTCCCAGGCTCCAGGCGTTCTTCACGCACGTCGCGGCCCTGAAGCGGATGCCGCGCAGAGGATGGGTGCAACGGGGGGTCCCCGATCCCGAATCGGTGGCCGCACACTCGTTCGGCGTGGCGGCGCTGGCCGCAGTGACCGCCTCCGCGACCGGCGCCGATCCGGCGCGGGCGGCCCTCATCGCCGTGATTCATGACCTGGCGGAGGCGCTCACCGGCGACGTCACCCCCGCCGACGGCGTGCCCGCCCACGAGAAGCAGCGGAAGGAAGAAGAGGCGGCGCGGCGGATCCTGGCGGACGTCGACCCCGACGGGACGCTGATGGCCGCGTGGCTGGACTACGCCGAGCGGCGCACGCCGGAAGGCCGGCTGATCAAGGATCTGGACAAGATCGACATGGCGCTGCAGGCGGATGCCTACGCCCGCGAGGGGAACCCGGCCGCCGGCACACTGCGCGGCTCCGCCGAGCGCGCGATCCACACGGCGGCCATGCGCGCGCTGCTGCCGCCCGCGGAGCCGGCGCGATGAGCCCGCCGCCCGCGATCCGCTGGGGGATCATCGGCTGCGGCGACGTCTGCGAGGTCAAGAGCGGACCGGGGTTCGCCAAGGCCAGCGGATCACGCCTGGTGGCCGTGATGCGGCGCAACGGCGATGCGGCGCGCGACTACGCCCGCCGCCACGGCGTCCCCCGCGCCTACGACGACGCGGCCGAGCTGATCGGCGACGCCGAGGTGGACGCGGTCTACGTCGCCACGCCGCCGTCGTCCCATCACGACTATGCGCTGCAGGCGTTGGCGGCCGGCAAGCCCGTGTACGTGGAGAAACCGATGGCCTGCTCCCACCGGGAGTGCCGGGCCATGAACGCCGCCGCCGATGCCGCGGGCCTGCCGCTGTTCGTGGCCTACTACCGGCGCATGCTGCCGCGCTTCGTGGCGGTGCGCGACGCGTTGCTCGGCGGCAGCATCGGCACGCCACTGACGGTGACAGCGCAGTACGTCAGTCCGCCGGATCCCGCTCTCGGCTCCGGTCCGCTGCCGTGGAGGTACCGGCCGGAGATCGCCGGCGGGGGACTGTTCGCGGACATGGGCTCCCACGTGCTGGACCTGCTGGACCACCTGCTCGGCCCGATCGAGGAGGTGCGCGGCTTCGCCGTGAACCAGCTCGGCGCCTATGAGGCGGAGGATGCGGTGGCGTTCGCCATGCGCTTCCGCGACGGCGTCGTCGGTACGGCGCGCTTCGCCTTCACCGCGCAGGACGAGGTCGACCTGGTCGAGATCGCCGGCAGCCGAGGCGTTCTGCGCTACTCGACCTTCGGCGACGTCCCGTTCGAGATCGCGACCGCCGGCGGTGTCACCCGCACCGAGATCGCTCATCCCGAGCACGTACAGCAGCCGCTGATCCAGTCGATCGTGGACGAACTCCGCGGCTTCGGGAGCTGCCCGAGCACCGGCATGAGCGCGGCGCGCACCGGCCGGATCATGGATCGGGTGCTGGAGGAGTACAGGAGCGCCTGACCGGACGCGCGGATCGCTCCAGACGCGGATCGCTCCAGACACAGCAAAGCGCGCCGCCGTGAGCAGCGCCAGAGATCTGGCGCGTCGTCGGCGTGCGCGCTACAAAAGGTTTGACAAATTCACCGGGGATCGATGCCCGGCCGGTCTTTCCGACCGTCCGGAGCATCGTCTCCCGGTTTATACGCTCAGCTCGGCTGTCCTATCTTCGCTGTCGCTTCGGACCTGTCGGCCCTTCTTACATCTCCTGGCTTTCGGGATGGTCGACCATCCAGGTCCCGTCCGCGTCCTGCGACGCGACGAAGTGCCAAGCCCTGCCGTCTTCGTCCGTGACGTAGAAGGTGCCCCCGGTTGCCATGCCATTCTCGTACATGCCCTCGTAGCGGGAACCGGTGGCCCAGGTATAGGTGCCTTCGCCGTTCGGCGCGCCGGCCATGAATCCGCCCTCGTACATGTCACCGCTAGGCCACTTCATCATGCCGGAGCCGTCGATGCTGCCGGCCATGAAGTCGCCTTCATAGCTGGTGCCGTCGGTCCACATCAGCATGCCCGTGCCCTCGATCGTCTCGGTCACGAAGATGCCGCTGTAGGTCAGGCCGTCGGGCCAGGTCAGCGTGCCGTAGCCGTTGATGCGACCGGCGGTGAAGTTGCCTTCATACGAGGCGCCGCTCGGCCAGGTCATCATGCCGGTACCGGCCATCTCGCCAGCCTGGAACGGCCCTTCGTACATGGCGCCCGAAGGCCACGTGAGCCGGCCTTCACCGTGCGGCAGACCGGACTCGAATGCACCTTCGTACATCGTTCCGTCCGCCCAGGTGTAGGTGCCCTGGCCGTGGACCTTGCCATCCTCGAACTCGCCTTCGTAGGTCGAGCCGTCGTCGTACGTGAAGCTGCCGGTCTTGGCCCAGGCAGCCGCCGCTCCGACGAGTGCGATAGTCAGAAGAGCTGCTAGAACTTTCATGGGACAAACAATCGCAGATTCTGAAAGTTGTGGCAACCCGTCCATGCTACGATTTGCACCGATCGACCAAGGAGGCCCCGATGCTCACCGAAGACCGGCTGGAGACCGGCTGGACCACCACCGAGGAGGATCGCGCGGCAGCTGCGGAGCTGGCGGCGCGCATCCCCGCGCGCGTCTTCGACGCTCACATGCATCTCTATGATATAGAACACTTTCCGAGCGTGGGCCCGATGCTGGAGTGGGGACCGGAGCGGGTCGGCCTGGACGAATGGCGGGACTTGGTCGGCGCGCAGCTCGGCGGCCCGGAGCGGATAGCGGGCGCCCTGGTCCTGCCCTTTCCGGCGCCGGATCTGCCGATCGGCCCCAAGAACGCGTACGTCGCCGAGCAGACCGCCGGGCATCCGAGGGCCATCCGGGCGTACCTGGTCGCTGCGAGCACCACGCTGGCGGAGGTGGAAGGAGACCTGGACGGCGAGGGAATCGGCGGCTTCAAGTGCTACCACTGCTACAGCGCCCGCGAGGACACGCAGCAGTCCTACATCGACGAGTTCCTGCCGGACTGGACGTGGCGGATCGCCGACCAGCGCGGCTGGTTCATCATGCTGCACATCGTGCGCGACCCCGCGCTCGACGACCCGGAGAACCAGCGCCAGATCCGCGAGAAGTGCGAGCGGTTCCCGAACGCTCAGCTCATCCTGGCGCACGCCGCGCGCGGCTTCCACGGCCCGAACACCACGAAGTCGATCGCCTCGCTGCGCGGCCTGCAGAACGTCTGGTTCGACACCTCCGCGATCTGCGAGGCGGAGCCCATGGTCGCCATCCTGGACGAGTTCGGGCCGCGCCGACTTCTGTACGGCTCCGATTTTCCGGTCTCACACCAGCGCGGGCGCTCGATCACGCTCGGCAGCGGCTTCGCGTGGGTCGCCACCGACCAGGTCGAGTGGAACGACCACGCCTTCTTCGGGCAGCCGATCCAGGTCGGCCTGGAGGAGGTGCGCGCCATCCTCCACGCGGCCGACCGGTTCGGACTGAACGAGGCCGACCTGCAGGACGTGTTCTGCGACAACGCGGAGCGGCTGCTGGGCCTGCGCGCGGTCGATCCCGAGATGGGTCAGAAGAGCTACGAGCGCGCGCTCACCGTCATCCCGCGCGGCAATCACCTGCTCAGCAAGAACCCGGACCGCATGGCGCCCGGGCAGTGGCCGCCCTACTTCCGCGAGGCCCGCGGCTGCGAGGTGTGGGACGAGGCGGGACGCCACTTCTTCGACTGCTCCTCGCACGGGATCGGTGCGACCATCCTGGGGTTCCGCGACCCGGACGTCACCCGCGCGGTGATCCGGCGGGTCAGCCTGGGGAGTTGCTCGACGCTCAACCCGCGCGAGGAGCTGGAGCTGGCCGACCTCCTGTGCGGCCTCCACCCCTGGGCGGAACGGGTACGGCTGGCGCGCACCGGCGGCGAGACCATGACCGTGGCGGTCCGTATCGCCCGCGCGACCACCGACCGCTCCGTGGTCGCGATCAGCGGCTATCACGGCTGGCACGACTGGTACCTGGCGGCCAATCTGGGCGAGAGCGACGCACTCAGAGGCCACCTGATGCCGGGCCTGGAGCCGCTCGGCGTGGGGGGCGGGCGGGGGGGGGCCGGGCCCCGCGGAGGAGGGGGGGGGGGGGGGGGGTGTGGGGGCGACAGAACCCCCCCCCCCCCCCCCCCGGGGGGGCGGGGGGGGGGTG
>JAPPNY010000266.1:0-33196 GCA_028818385.1 Spirochaetaceae bacterium | reverse complement strand
TGGTTTCCGGGGCGCAAATTGGGGGGGTCTGCTACGCACTCTCCGCCCACGTTCGGGGGGGCGGGGTCCGGGGGGGGGGGCGGGGGTTGGTGGGGGCCACGGCACAGGTCTTCGAGTGGGGCGACCTGGAGAAGTTCGACCGCATCATCGCCGAGCACGGCGACCGGCTGGCGGCCGTCGTGATGGAATCGTGTCGGGGGAAGGACCCCGACCCCGGCTACCTGGAGCACATCCGCGACGAGGCGCACCGCGTCGGCGCGCTGCTGATCTTCGACGAGACCTCCATCGGCTTCCGCTTGGAGCGCGCCGGCGCGCACGCCCGCTTCGGGGTGAACCCCGACCTGGCCGCGTTCGGCAAGAGCCTGGGCAACGGCCACGCCATCGGCGCCGTGATCGGCACCGCGGCCGCCATGGAGGGCGCCGAGCACTCGTTCATCTCCTCCAGCTACTGGACCGAGGGCGTGGGCCCGGCGGCTGCGGTGGCAGCGGTAAAGAAGATGACGCAGCGGCTCGACGTGCCGGCGCTGGTGGCCGCGGTGGGGGAGCGGGTCAAGGCGGCGTGGCGCCGGCAGGCCGATGCCGCAGGCGTGCCGATGGTGGTCAGTGACACCTTTCCGTGCATGGCGAGCGCCACCTTCGACCACGAGCAGGCGCGCGAGTTGAGCACCCTGTACACCCACCTGATGCTGGAGCGCGGCTTCCTGGCCCCGCCGACGATCTACTGCTCGGTGGCGCACACGGAGGAGGTGCTGAACCGGTACGAAGAGGCGATGGGGCCGGTCATGGTCGAGCTCGCCGACGCGATCCGCAAGGGCGATGTCGCCGACCGACTGCGCGGTCCGCTGCCGGTGGAGGGCTTCAGGCGGCTGGTACGCTGAGGCTCACAGGACCCAAGCTGCTCATGCTGTTGTGAACGGGAGCAGGTACGTAGCTCTGATCGACCGGCTGCGGGATTGTCCGGCGGAGACGGAGTGGCTGGAGTTCAAACGCAGCTTCCACGAACCGGAGCAGCTCGGGCAGTACCTGTCCGCGCTTGCGAATTCAGCATGCCTTGGCGTCCGGTCGAGCGGCTACCTGGTGTTCGGTATCGACGACGAGACACACGAAGTCGTCGGCACGGATTTCGATCCGTACACGACCAAGGCGAAAGGCAATCAGGACCTGCTGCCGTGGCTTGGAGCGAGCCTGCAGCCAAACAGCGGTTTCGAGGTGCACATGGTCGACCATCCGAACGGCCGCGTCGTGCTGTTCGAGGTCGGTCCAGCCAGGGATCAACCTGTCACGTTCCGCCAAACGGCCTACGTTCGCGTCGGCGCCAGCAAGACCGAACTCAGCAGGCATCCGGAGAAGGCACGCGCAATCTGGAAGCGGGTCAGCGACTGGTCGGCGGAGGTGTGTAGACAGGCGACGCTGGATGACCTCGATCCCGAGGCGCTGGACAAGGCACGCGAGCAATTCGTGGTCAAGCACCCCACGCAGGCGAAGGACGTCGCAGCCTGGGACGACGCGACATTCCTCAACAAAGCACGGGTGTTGAAACAGGGCGCGGTGACGAACACTGCGCTGCTGTTACTGGGACGGCCGGAGTCGTCGGTTCTGCTCGCGCCGACGGTCGCCAGGATCTCGTGGGTGCTCAAGGACGAGCACAATCGCGAGCTCGACTACGAGCACCTGGGACCGCGAGCACCTGGGACCGCCGTTCCTTCTTGCCGGGGACCGTCTGCTGGAGCGCGTGCGCAACCTCACCGTGCGGGCTCTTCCGAACGGAACCCTGTTCCCGCAGGAGATCACGCAGTACGACCGATGGGTGATCCGTGAGGCCGTACACAATTGCATCGCGCACCAGGACTACGCGCTGCGTGGGCGGATCCTCGTGGTCGAGTTCCCCGACCGTGTTCTGATGTCCAACGTCGGCGACTTCCTGCCAGGTGACGTCGAGACGGTCATCCGTCAGGACGCCCCGCAGGCCATCTATCGCAACCCGTTTCTGGCCGACGCGATGGTCGAGTTGAACCTGATCGACACTCAGGGCGGCGGCATCAAGCGCATGTTCGAAACGCAGAGGAGGCGTTCGTTTCCCTTGCCGGACTACGATCTGACGGTGACGAACGGAGTGGACGTAACCATCCACGGACGCATTCTCGACGAGCACTACACCCTGCTCCTGATGAAGGGCCTCGACCTGGACCTCGATCTGGTGATGCTCCTCGACCGGGTGCAGAAGCGGCTGCGGATCGACCGGCAAGGACATCGCCGACTGAAGATCTCCGGCTTGGTCGAAGGCCGTTACCCGAACCTGACGGTCGCTGGGTCCGTGGCCAGAGCGACCGGCAACGCCGGCCGCCACATCCGGGAACGCGGCTTCGACAGGCGGTACTACGTGGATCTGGTCCTTGCCCTCGTGCGGGAGCACGGTCCGGTCGACCGCAAGGAGATCGATCAGGCTCTGATGTCAAAGCTGCCAGACCGGCTGACGGACAGCCAGAAACGATCGAGGATTACCAATCTCTTGCAGGATCTTCGACGCTCCGGCAAGATCGTCAACCAGGGTCCCCGCTCTCAGCCGGCGTGGATGCCGGGAGAATCGAGAGCCAGAGAGGACGCTCATTAATTACAGGAAGCGGAAATCAGTCAGCCAAGAAACGAAATCATTCTGATTTTATTCCATAAGTTATTACCTGATAGATACTTATTCTTTCATATGTGAACCGAGATACCAACGGCTTTATGAGATGACTTGTACTGTGTAGCGTTGCACAGTACAATCCTACTATGAGCCGATCATCGCCCCCCGCCGACATCGGCGCCTACATCAGGCGAGAGGTCCTGCCGCCGGGCATGACAGTGACCGAAGCCGCGAATAGACTGGGGGTCGGCCGGCCCGCTCTGTCCAACCTGCTGAACGGGAACGCATCTCTCTCGGACGAGATGGCGTCCCGTCTGGAGAGAGCGTTCGGCGCGGACGCGAAGGACCTTCTTCAACGTCAAGCCACGTCGAACCAGCAACGCCGACGCCAAGTTGATCGCGCCGTAGCGGTAGGCCGCTTCGTGCCCCCGTTCCTCACCATCAAGGCGCGTCAGATCGAAGCGTGGGCCGATACCATCGACGCTCGCCATCTCCTGCCGGTACTTGTCCGCACGCTGATCCACTCGACGGGGGAAGGTCTGAGCCGCGTCGACTTCCCCGGCCATGACGACGCCCAGCGTCCCGGATGGGACGGCCGAGTCGAAGCGGACGCAGCGACGCCGTGGATTCCGCTTGGCACGTCCGGTTGGGAATTGGGTGTCGGTCTCAACTTGCGAAGCAAGGCCGACGAGGACTACGCCAAGCGTCTGTCCGTTCCGGTGGCGGAACGGCGACGTTGCACCTTCGTGTTCGTGACGCCGCGCGCGTGGCCACAGAAGCACGCATGGGAGGCCGAGAAGAACAAGACCGGCGACTGGAAGGCCGTACGAGCGTTCGACGCCAGCGATCTGGAGCAGTGGCTGGAACAGTCGATTCCGGGACAGGTGTGGCTGGCCGATCGACTGGAACAGCCTCGGCATGGGTGCGAGACGCTCGACCGGTTCTGGGACCGATGGCGCGCCGCCAGCGACCCGCCGATGACCGAAGAGATCTTTGCGCCATCCATTGCGGTTCACCAACGTCGCTTCAACGAGTGGCTGAAACAGCCCGGTGATCGGCCACTGTACGTCGCAGGCGACTCCACGGAGGAAGCGCTTGCGTTTCTGGCCTGCCTGTTTCGACGGCCCGAGGTGCCCACCAGCGTCGGAGACCGCGCCGTGCTCTTCGACTCGCCGGACACGCTAAAGGCCTTGGCGTCGTCAGCGACTCCGCTTGTTCCGATCGTCCGTAGCGTGGAGACCGAGCGGGAGCTTGCGTCGCTCAGTCATCGATTTCCGTGCATAGTCGTGCGATCGCGCAATTCCGTTCAGGACAAGACTGGCATTGTCCTCGAATCGCTGGGGGCTGAAGCGTTTCGGCAGGCGCTTGCGGACATGGGCATCGAAGATGAGAATGCCGATCGGCTGGGGCGAGAGTCAGGCCGCTCACCGACGATCTTGAGGCGGAGACTTTCAAGGACCGAGGCAATCAAATCGCCCGATTGGGCGCGCGACGCCGATGTCGCTCGCAAGCTGGCGCCGATGGCTCTCGCCGGCGCTTGGCACGCGGCATCGGACGCCGACTGCGACGCCTTGTCGAATCTTTCGGGCCACAGATATGAGGACGTCGAACGGCACTTCGCGCGCCTGCGTCAACTCGACGACTCACCGGTCTGGTCGGCCGGAGAGTATCGAGGGGTCGTTTCCAGGATGGATGCCCTGTTCGCCATCAGCGGATACCTGATCGGTCAGGACATTACAGGCTTTCTCGAGTGCGCGAGGCGCGTGCTCTCCGAAGGGGACCCGGCGCTGGATCTACCGGAGGATGAGCGCTGGAGAGCGGCACGGCACGGCAAGGTCCGCACGCACTCAGCCGAGTTGCGGACCGGCCTATGCGACACCCTCGTACTGCTTTCGGTCCACGGCAACAATCTCCTGCAGGGCCGCCTCGGCATCGACTTGAAGGACAAGGTCGATTCCTTGATCGGCGAGCTGCTCAGTCCGCTGACACTCGACAAGATGCTGTCGCATCACCATGACCTGTCCTGGTACGCCGAAGCAGCGCCGAAGCGGTTCCTGTCCCTGCTGGAGGACGACCTCAGTCGACCGGAACCGGTTCTCCAAGAGCTGATGAAGCCATCGGAAGGCGTGTATTGGCTCGGATCTCCCCGGCCCCGGCGCATCGGTCTTCTCCGGGCGCTGGAGTGTCTGGCATGGAGTCCAGACCACTTCCCTCGTGTCAGTCGGATCCTCGCACAGCTTGCCCGCACGAACATCGACGACAATTTCGGCGAAACGCCGTTCGCCAGCCTGACGAGGATCTATCGGTCGTGGCTACCGCAGACCTCCGCACCGCTGAGTGACCGCATACAGGGACTTCTCACGTTGGTCCGCACGTTCCCCGACATCGGCTGGAGCATCTGTATGCGGCAAATCGAATCCGACTCGCCAGCGAGCCCAGGGCCCCGGCCGCGGTGGCGCGATTATGCCACCGGCTTCGGCAACGGGGTGCCAGGGGACGAGGAGGACGCATTCAGGCAGGGCGCCCTGGAGCTTGCGCTGACGTGGCCGCAGCATGACCACAGCTCGCTGGGCGATCTGGTCGAGCGTCACGGACTCTGGCCTTCCGGCCAGGATCGGACCCGTTTGTGGGACGCGATCGACTCCTACGCGCGATCCGAAACGGACGAGAGAGCCAAGGCTGAGCTGCGAACTCGGATCAACCGGTTGCTCTCTGCACGGGGATGGCGCTGGCGCTCGTTACGCGAAAACATGACGGATGCGGACCGCACGCGCGCACGCAACGCGTGTTCCAAGCTGACCCCGCGCGATCCGGTCATCCGCCATGCGTGGATGTTCTCCGACGCCTGGGTCGAAGGCCTGGACGACGCGACCGACGATGACGGGAATGACGACTGCGACCGGTCACAGACCGAGGAGCGAGCAAGCCGACGCCGCACGAACGCGGTCGCGGAGATATGGAGAGATCAGGGTTGGAATGGCATGGAAAGACTACTGATCGATGGCGACGCTGGGGATAGGATCGGGGTCTGTACGGCCCGCCGCACCAGGGGCAGGGAAGTCGAGATCCTCGGCGCGTGCGTGTCATCCGATCGCGTACCGTTTCCCAAGATCGATGGATTCATGCAGGGGTACCTCGCCGGGCTCCAGGAGTCCGAGCGCGCCCGCGTCCTGTCGGCCGTTGTCGGCGACGCTACCGCGGAACAGATCGTACGTGTGTTTCGGTGCTCCCCACTTGGTGCTGCAACGTGGCGGCTGCTCGATCGACAGCCGTCGCAGGTACGCAAGCGGTACTGGAACGATGTACCCATCGGCCTTCCCACGCCCAGCTTGCTGCTCACGGAAGACGAGCTCTCAGAGATGGTCGACCGCCTGCTGCGCGCTGAACGGCCAAAAGCTGCCTTCAACTGCGTGCTTTGGGTTGACGGCGCGGGCGAAAGGCTTGAGACGACGCTTCTGAGACGTCTGCTCACGGATTTGGCCACCGTGCGCGGTGAGTCCGAGGCAGACCGTTACGACATCCGTCCTGCCGACCTGTCGGACGCGCTGGATGCACTCGATCATCGTGCCGGCGTTACACGCCACGAGATGGCACGGTTGGAGCTCCTCCATATCCACGCACTTGACAACAGCTTCGACGGCAAAGGACACGGCATTCCCAATCTCGAACGCGCCATCGTCGACTCTCCAAGCCTCTTCGCACAGACGATCGCCCTGGTGTACCGACGCGACGACGGTCGGTCGGATCCTCCCGACATGCGCTTCGAGGACTCCGAGCAAGAATCCGCCGCAGCCCAAAACGCCGACGCACTGCTGAAGCGCTTGCGGCGAATCCCGGGAACCGCAGCCGACGGAACCGTGGACACCGATGTGCTGTATCGGTGGTGCACGGAGGTGCGCCGGCTGTGCTCCGAAGACAGCCGGGCGACCGTCGGCGACCTCCATATCGGCGAACTCATGGCCCACGCACCGGCAGACGACCAAGACCGACGGCCATGTGGCCCGGTTTGTGAAGTCATGGAGCGCATCGCTTCGTCGCACGTCGAGCGGGGGTTTCAGGCAGAAGTCTACAACTCCCGAGGTCCTCACTGGCGCGGCATGGAGGAAGGGGGCGAACAGGAACGTGATCTCTCGACGACCTACCGGCGCCGGGCGCAACGCCTGGCCTTCGACTACCCATGGGTGAGCCAGATGTTGGGGCGCATCGCGGACACATATGAGCGTGAAGGTACATCGGGGGATTCCGAAGCGGAGATGAGGAAACGGATCGTACAGTGACCGCAGCTCCTCGAGCGAGCGGCGGCACTCCCTCCACGAGAACTCCTTGACCGGCTGCCTGCCGCACCTTGGGCAAGCCGCAGAAGAAGACGAGTTGAGGGCGGAAACCGATCAGCTATCCGACCGGCGGTCTTGAACGTCGGCGATCCGGTAGCTGGTGCGCTTGCTGCCACCCGGATTGCGGATCAGGAGGCGTCGTGCCACCAGATCGTTGATGTCGCGCTGCGCCGTGGCGACGGAGCACTTCCCCAGCGCCGCCCACTTCTTCGCCGTCAGCTTGCCGGCGAAACGATGCAGAACCCGGTTGAGCACGGCCCTCTGCCGCGCAGAGAACGGCTCGTGCGCAAAGCGCCGCCAGAACGCCGCCTTGGCGAGGACGGCGCCGTGCTCGGTCTCGGCCTCGTCGATCGCACGGGCGAAGCAGGCGAGGAACCACGCCAACCACTCGGTGATGTCCAGCGTCCCGCGCTGCGTCGTCTCAAGCGTCTGGTAGTAGCGCGATCGCTCCCGCCGGATCTGCGCCGATACGCTGTAGAATCGCTGGCCCGTTCCCCATCTGCGCCAAAGCCAGATCAGCGATCAGCGCGGGCGATGCGGCCGTTCCCATCATCGAACGGATGGACGGTGACGAACCAAAGGTGCGCGATGGCGCTGTGCAGCAGGCCGTCGATCAGCGGCCGGCCGTTGAACCAGGAGAGAAACCGATCCATCTCGACCGCAACGCGGTCGGCCGGAGGCGCTTCATAGTGGACGCGCTGGCGGCCCATGGGGCCGGAAACCACGCGCATCGGCCCGTCCCGATCGGTTCGCCAATCGGCGATCGTGATCTTGCGGACACCGGAGTAGCCGGTCGGAAACAGCGCCGCATGCCATCCCCCCAAGCGCTCCGGGCTCAGCGGCCGGTCGTGATGCTGGGTGGCGTCGAGCACCATTTCGACCACCCCGTCAGCGGTTCGATCGGAGACCGACACACCACCCACCGACACGCCGAGACGCCGAGCGACGGATGACCGCACGCTGCCAGTGTCCAGCGTCTGCCCCTCGATCTCCGAAGTCTTCACGACGTCCTCGATCGTCGCGTGCAGTTCCGATTCGACCTGGAGGTCGAAGCCGAGTTGGCTCATGGTGCCCAGCAACCGGCCCTGACGGCTCCTGGCGTCGGCGAGTGCCGTCAGCAGCGCATCGGCGTCCCAGCGAAACGCCGGCCAGTCGGCCCGCTCCCAGAGATACAACGATATTCTCCGCGTAATATGAGGAGAATATGCGTGGGTTGTCCGCATCCGGCAAGACCGAGGCCCGGAAGGCCGACCTGACGCAGCGTGCGTCGGGTGACGGTTACCGTCCGCCGGCGCGTGCCGGTAGAGTGGCGGCATGAAGATCAGCGACGTCACGCTCACCGCGTTCTCCTACGGCGATCCTGAGCCCGGCCTCTGGAACGGGATCATCGGCTATCCGCCGCGGCCGCGGCGCAAGGGATTCTCGCGGCTCACCGTCACCACCGACGAGGGAGCGGTGGGCATGGCGCCCGGGCCGGGGCCGAACAGAGCGCTGATCGAGCATCTGGCCGCGGTCGTGGTCGGCCAGGATCCGCTGGCGGCCGATGCGCTCTGGCAGCGCATGTACCAGGGGAACTGGCGCAAGCCGGTCGCCAAGGGCGAGCACATCCGCGCGATGTCGGCGATCGACAACGCCCTCTGGGACCTGCGCGGCAAGGTGACCGGCCAGCCAGCGTGGAAGCTGCTCGGCGGCGCGCAGCGAGAGCTTCCCGCATACGCGGCCGGCGGCTACTACCAGGAAGGCAAGGGGTTGGCCGAGCTGGCTGCCGAGGCCGCGCACGCGGTCGAGCTGGGCTTCCGCGCGGTGAAGATGAAGATCGGCTGGGCGGGGGTGACGCTGCGCGAGGACGCGGAGCGGGTGCGCGCCGTGCGCGACGCGATCGGCCCGGACGTCGATCTCATGATCGACGCGAACAACGCCTGGGACTTCGCCACCGCGTTGCGCTTCGCGCTCCTGGTCGAGCGCCACGACCCCTACTGGTTCGAGGAGCCCGTGCACGCGGACGACGTGCAGGGCAGCGCGGCGCTGGCCCGCGCGCAGCCGATTCCGATCGCCAGCGGCGAGAACGAGTTCACCCGCTGGGGCTTCCGCGACCTGATCGACGCGCGCGCCGCGCACTACATCCAGGCCGATCCCAACGTCTGCGGCGGGCTCACCGAGTGGGTGAAGATCGCCGCCTACGCCGGAGCGCACCACCTGCCGATGGCGCCGCACGGGGACGCCCATCTGGGCGCGGTCGCGGTCGCGGCGGTCACCAACGGACTGATCGTGGAGATGGGCCCGGCGCTGCTGTCCGACGAGCTGATCGCGCCGCCGGAGTTCCGCGACGGCCGCATCGTGATGTCCGACCGCCCCGGCCTCGGCATCGAGTGGAACGAGGATCTGATCGAGCGCCTGGCGAGTGGTGACTGACGCGATACGATTTCTTGCCGGCGTAGCCCGCGATTACTCCCTGCGGCCGCTGTCGATGAGCCGGGTGTACGCAGGATGTGGAACCCGGAACTGGTCCCTGCGCACGGAGGAGGGCAGGTTCTTCGTCAAGGAGTACCCGAGACAGGCGAACGCAGAAGAGGAACGACAGGCCCTCGAGCTCGCCGTGTTCGCGCGCGACTGCGGCATCCCGACTCCGAGGGTCATCGCGACTCACTCCGAGGACCTGATCTGCACGAGCGGCGATACGATGTTCGCCCTGTTCGAATGGGCGGATGGATGCACCGCGACGCGATCCCTGTCACCTGAACAGATGGCGCAGGCGGGTGGAGTCCTCGGCGACATCCATCGTCACTTCAGCACGATCGAGTCGCCGCTCCCATCCGAGACATCGCGTTGGCTCGGATTCGACGCGGCCGACAAGCTGCGCGAAGTCGAGCGCTACGTGGAGATCATCCGCCGAAAGGCCGAGCCCGACGACTTCGACAGACGGACACTTCCCCTGCTGATCGAGCGCCAACAGCTCGTTCGGGAAGTTCCCAGGATCCTGCAAGCCCTCCCCAGCCTCACAACGCAGGTGATACACAGCGACTATGGCCTCCCGAACGTGATGTTCAGGGACGGCAG
This sequence comes from Spirochaetaceae bacterium, assembly GCA_028818385.1. Next base: position 23,179 of record JAPPNY010000266.1, on the reverse strand, counting down.
GATTTCTGCCGTGGTCGACTTCCAACCGCCCAAGCCCTTCCTGATTGCCTACGAAGTCGGGAGAGTCGCTTTTGCCCCGGAGAACTTCACGTCATCGGGATGGATCGACAAAGCATCCGTTCTGATACGGGAGTACTGCAGAGCACACAGGGTTTCCGTCGACGACATCGGCTTCGCTCCTCACGTGTGGCTCGTGCAGCTCATTCGAAGCATGTACGGCGTCAAGCAGCACTACACTCGCCCCGTCGAGCTGCAAGAGTCCCTGGATCGCTTCTGGTTCCAGCGCGCCCACGCGGCTCGGACGCTCTTCGCGAATCTGGCGACCCTGGAGGAGACCCTCAATTCGGTCTGGGAGACGAGCGCCGGCGACGGCCGAACCGGTTGACGCCCGCTGGACGGCGACAACGTACTGCCGCTGTCGCCGCGATCACGTGTCCGGTAGGATCGGCCATGCCACTTCCGCACTGTCCCGCCAAGTACGGCAGCCGGGCGATCATCACGGCCCGCCGGGCGATCGAGGCTGGCCGGCAGGGCGCTCCGCCGGAGTGTCCGCCTGACCTGATCCTCCTCTATCAGAAGAGCCTGTGGCGGGAGTTGAACGCCGCCGCCGTGCGCAAGGAGACCGGCGATCGCGCGCCGTTCATCGTCCTGGATCGCGGCGACGCTCCGGTCGCCGTTGCCGGCGGATTCGGAGTCGGAGCGCCGGCGGCGGTGGTCTGCTTGGAGATGTGTGTCGCGCTGGGTGCGCGGCGCATTGTGGTGGTCGGGTACGCGGGCTCGCTGCAGCCCGACCTGCACCCCGGCGACGTGCTGGTGTGCGATCGCGCGATCCGGGACGAGGGCACCTCCTACCATTACCTCCCGGCGGAAGCGGAAGCTCGGGCCGACCCCGAGTTGCTGGATGCCTGCCGGCGAGCGTTGGCGGCTGCCGAGATCGAATCCGTAAGCGGCGGCAGCTGGACCATGGACGCTCCCTTCCGGGAGACCGAGGCCGAGGTGCGGGAGATGCAGGCCGGGGGCGTGCTGGCGGTGGAGATGGAGCTTGCCGCCGTGTACGCCGCGGCACAGGTGCGCGGCGTCGCCGCAGCGGGGCTCTGCGTGGTGAGCGATTCGCTGAGCGAGCTCGAATGGCGCCCGCATTTCCGCGACCCGCAGGTACAGAAGCGCCTCCGAGACGTGTTCGGCGTCACGGCGGACATGCTGGCGCGGTCGTCTGGCGATGCCTTGCCGGCCTCCCGGCGCGTCGGACAGACTCCGTAGCGCAGCCGTCATGGCATCTCCACCCGACCTGATCGGCGACCGCGCATTCACCTCGCCTCCGATCTACGTTTCGGACCTGGATCGCTGCGCTCCTGCCGACGCCTTGAGCACGGAGTCGCGCCGCGGCTCCTGGCGCACCCTGCCCTACGAGACGCCGGCGTTCAGCGGCACCATGCTCATGGCCAACCCGGAAACGGGCGCGCCCGATATCACCTGCCCGCTGGACCTCCGCGGCCCGCACGCCATTTCGATCGGCATCCATCCCAGCGACATCGGGCAACTCGATTGGCACAACTCCACCGGCGACGTCGTGTGGCTGCGGGCCAGGCTTACCGGCGATCAGTCCTTCTCCGTCCTCGAGTGGGACCCCGGCGGGCACCTCAAGCGCCGCCGCCTGGAGGAGATCTTCTGGAAGGTCGCCGACCTGACCGACCAGGAGATCACCTTCTCCCAGTACCGGCTGCGCGCGGGCACCGACGACCATCCGGAGCTGGGCGACCATGCCCCGGCGCGGATCGCCTACGTCAAGCTGGTGCCGCTCACCGACGAGGAGGCGGCGCTCGTCCGCGCGGACCGCGCCGAACGGTCGCACAAGCGGCTGCAGGGTCACACCGACATCAGCAACGTGCTGCGCGCCGGCACGGTCGACGCGATCCGGGAGGAGCTCGAGTCGTACCGGGACAGCGACTTCGACCGCATCCACTGGGAGATGGGGTCCGGCGACCTGATGAACTATCCCTCGAGGATCGGGCGCACCCTGGACCAGATCGAACCGCCCGACTACGGGCGCAAGTGGGACCGCTATGCCCACGAGGGCTGGAACCGCCTTGTGGCCGCGGGCATCGACCCGTTCGGAGAGGCGGTCGGCTATGCGCACGGCATGGGCCTGGGCTTCCACGCGACCTACCGGCTGGCCGGGTGGACCTACCCGCCGCCGCTGCTCGACTACGCCTTCGCCGACGGCCTGTACGACCGCCACCCGGAGTGGCGCTGCAAGGACCGCGACGGCCGCGATCAGGCGCGCCTGTCCTATGCGTTCCCGGAGGTGCAGGAGTTCTGCATCTCCGTGCTGCGCGAGGTGGTGCGCGCCTACCCGGTCGACGGCATCACGCTGCTCTACAACCGCCGACCGCCCTACCTGGACTACGAGGCGCCCCTGACCGAAGGGTTCCGGGCGTCCACGGGCAGGGATCCGTTCGAGATACCGCCCGACGATCCGGAGTGGCTACGCCACCGGGCCGGCGTGCTGACCGCGTTCATGCGGCGCGTGCGCCAAGCCATGGACGCCGAGGCGGCCGCACGCGGTGCGCCCGTCGAAATCTCCGCCTGCATTCTGGGATCGATCGAGGACAACCTGTTCTTCGGCATCGACGTGGCCGCGTGGGCGCGCGAAGGCCTGGTGAACACGGTGATGCCGTACAGCAGCGCGCCGTATGCGCTGCCGGTGCCCACCGACACCTGGAGCGGCCCCGAGCAGGTGCGCCCGTTCGCGGACGCGGTCGCCGGGACCACGTGTCGGCTGGCCATGAACATCATGCCGCGCTTCATGCCGCCGGAGGACTTCCGCCGCATGGCGAAGATGCTCTACGACGCCGGCAGCGAGCACCTGTTCTTCTGGGACAGCTACCAGCGCGACCATCACCGCGGGTACTGGAACGCCCTGCGCCGCCTGGGCCACCGCGAAGAGATCGACCGCTGGCACGCGGCCGGCGAGCCGTCGCTGGGGACGCCGCTGACCGAAAGGGAGCTCAAGGAGCGCTGCGCGGCGCTCCACGACGTGCGGCCCGAAGTGTTGGAGCAGGACCGCGCGATCCAGCCGCTTCTGAGCCTAGCCGGCTGGAACATGCACGGCGTGGCGCCCGGTTGACCGGCCGGGCGGGCGGCGCCGCCATCGGCGTTGCGGTGGTCGGCGTCGGCTACATGGGCGCGATCCACGCCCGTACCTACGCCGCAGAGCCGCGCTCGCACCTGGTGGGCGTGTTCGATGCCCGCCCCGACACGGCGCGCTCAGTGGCTGACGAGGCCGGCGCCGCCGCGTTCGCGAGCATCGAAGAGCTCCTGGACCGGTCCGACGTGGAGGCGGTCAGCATCTGCACCCCCGACGCCGACCACGTCGAGCCGACCCTTGCCGCGCTGGCGTCCGGCAAGCACGTGCTGCTGGAGAAGCCGATCGCGACCACCATGGCGGACGCCGACCGGATCGTCGCCGCCGCGGAGACGGCCGCCGGGCAGCTCATGGTCGCGCAGATCGTCCGCTTCGACCCGCGCTACGTGCGCGTCAAGCGCATGCTCGACGACGGCGCGCTCGGCGATCCGATCAGCCTGCACGCGCGCCGCATCACCTCCAGCGCCTCGCAGGAGAACCTGCGCGGCCGCGTGTCCGTGCAGCTCTTCCTGGGCATCCACGACTACGACGTGATCCGCTGGCTGACGGGGCGCGAGTTCGAACGGGTGCACACCGAAGCGCGCAGCGGCCTGCTCGCCGCCAGGGGATACGCCGTGGAGGACGTCGCCTTCACCGTGGGCCGCCTGGACGGCGGCGCCGTGGCCTGCGTGGAGAGCGGCTGGGTGCTGCCGCGGGAGATCCCGCGCGGCGGCGACATCAAGCTGGAGGTGATCGGCACCCGCGGCACCGCGCGCGTCGACTTGGTCGAGCAGGGACTGGCGGTCTGCCTGGCCGGAGAACGCTACGAACGGCCCAGCTTCGGCCACGCCATCGCCGAGGAGATCGAGGACTTCCTGGAGGGCATCGCCGCCGGCCGGAAGCCCAGCGTCACCGCCGCTGAGGGACGCGCCTCATTGCAGGTAGCGCTGGCCGCGATCCGTTCGGCCGAGCTCGGCAGGCCCGTACGCCCCGATCTGCTGTGATGGCCGACCGCTGCCGAACACCGACCATCGCAGAATCTTGATCCGGACCTCAATCGGAGCGGTAAGGGTCTTCCGCCGTGTCCACCAAGCGCACGTGGCGTATCTCCCGCCACAGGGAGCGCACCATCTCCGTCCCTCGGTAGGTGCGCCCGCGTTTTTCGCCCGAGGGAACCAGCAGGCCGGCGTTCACCATGGCGGCCAGGTCGCGTGTCGCGGACGCCGCGGTGATCTCCTCTCCGGTTGAGCTCGCAACGGTCTTCATGTAGAGCGGGCGCCGCAGCCTCCAGCCGCGGCAGGCGTCGCAGAGGGCGCCCACCACCCGGTCGGGCAGTCGATGGGAGGCCGCGACCTGTTCGCACCGGTCCCACAGCGCCTCGGTTTCCCGCACCCGACGGAGCAGGGTGGCTGCCTGCCGATAATGGGCCGTCAGACAGAAACGAACCCATGGACCGGCACTGCGATGGGGGGACCACTTGCCCTGCCCCACTTCCGCGAGCACGTCGTAGTAGGCGAGGGTGTTACGTCCCAGGTATTCCTCGATGCTTGCGAACTCGGGGCTGAGCGTTGCGTCGCTCGCCAGCACGAAGGTCTGCAGGCAGCGCGCCATCCGACCGTTGCCATCGGTGAACGGGTGAATCATGGCCAGGTTCAGGTGGGCCATGGCCGCGACGATGGAGACCGGAGCGTCGCGGAGGGCGATCTGCTCGATCAACTCCTCCATCAGAGGATCGACCAGGTCTCTGTCGGGTGCCTGGTACACGACATCGCCATCCAGGTTCCTCACCGATACGTCGCCGGGCCTCCACTGGCCAGGGGCCTTGTCCAGGTCGTGCTTCAGCATCATGAAGTGGAGGGACTTCAGGAGCGATGCGTCGATGGAGGGCGCCGTCGGCGCCAGGTTGATGACGTAGGTCATGGCGTCCCGGTAGCCGCCGATCGCGGCGCGCGTGGGCGCATCGGCGGCGCTGGGCTCCTCGCCCTCCATGATGGCGGCCACGTCCTCGACGCTGGAGTGGTATCCCTCGATGGAGTTCGATCCCTGGATCGCGCGCGCCTCGGTCACCCGGCGAAGCGTCCCGTACCACCGGCGTGGCCGATGCAGGTAGAATCGAAGTTCTGTACGCCGCTGCTCGATGCGAGTGAGGACACGCTCGTCGGCCGCAGTCACGCGCGGCGCGGAGAAGATCACGTGCTCATAAGTGTCACAGATAACGACAGGATGTGTCGATTATTTATCGACGAGGGGAGGATAGTGGCGGCGTGGCCGGACCCGCCCCTGCCGATCACTCCACCTTGTCGTAGTTGGCGACGCCGATCAGGTTGGTGCCGATCGTCAGTATCTCGCTGTCCCGGGAGAACCTGACGGTCAGGTCGGGGTAGTCGATGCGCGGCGCTCCCCAGGCATCCTCGGATTCGTCGATCGGATCCAGGCGCAGGGCGCGCCGCAGGTCGATCGGATCGCCGACGCTGGTCTCCTTGCCCGAGCGCCGCACGGTGACGTTGCTGATTGCCACTTGTGACGGGTTCAGGCCGCCGCGCTTGACGAACTCGTAGTCGCCGCGCATCTCGTGCACGCGCCGCCACTCGTTCGATTCGGCGTAGAAGTAATCGGTCGTCAGGCTGAACGTGCTCTCGTCGAACACCCAGCGGGCGCGCATCTTCGGAATCTGCTGGAGCGTCCGCGAGTCGCGCTCCGCCTCCCAGACGCCGACCACCTGCCGGCCGGCCCGGTGCTCGTAGACCTTGCTGATGACCTTGCCGCGCAACGAGTACGCGGCCACCAGCAGGATGATCGCGACGATGACGCCCAGGACGGTGAAGTACCGAATCGCGCCGGTCTTGAACTCTTCCCAGCCCATCGACAGCCTCCGTCAGCGGCTCCACTGTAGTCCCGCGCTTGCACTCGGGACAAGCCGCCTCAGCGGCTTGGCGGCCCGGCGCCCCGGCGCCGAGATCCTCGATTGGCCCAGAGCGTGACGCGGCCGAGCCGGTCGTAGGGGCCGAACATGTGCAGCCCGCCCGCGACGATGTCGGGACGGCCGTCACCGTCCAGATCGGCGACGTCGGCGGTGACCAGGTGGGTCGGCGCACCCGCGATCCCGTGGGGGGTGAACTGCTGCGCGCCGTCGTTCTCCAGCCAGATGAGGCTCCGGCGCGCGGGATCGGCCCAGTCGCTCACCAGGCTGGTGGCCACGACGTCGATGTCGCCGTCGCCGTCCAGGTCGGCCGGAATCGGGCTGAAGGCGCCGTAGTAGCGCAGCAGGTCGTGCCGGACGAAGCCGCGCCGGCCGCGGTTCTCCAACCACTGGACGCCGTGGTATGGACGCAGCATGGTCGTCGACCGCGCCGCGGGCACGTCGAACGCGTCACCGTTGCTGTAGAGCAGGTCCAGGTCCCCGTCGCCGTCCAGGTCGGCCGGCGCGATCCCGGACGAGCCGAACAGCGGCGTCGGCGCGCGGTACAGCGTCCGCTTCACGAAGGTTCCGTCACCGCGGCCCAGGAAGGCGTCGATGCGCTCGCTGGCCTGCGAGACGAGCGCGACGATGTCGAGATGGCCGTCGCCGTCAATGTCGACCACCGGCACGTGGCTGGCGCCGGCGACCTCCTCCAGCTCGTGGTAGGCAAACTCCCCGGCCGCCCGCTGCTCCAGCCAGCCGATCGAACCGACGGCCACGTGACCGAACACCCCCGCCGCCAGGTCCGTGTCGCCGTCCCCGTCCAGGTCACCGGCCCGCACGTCCGCCACCCGCCCCACGTCCTGCAGCAGCATCCGCCGCGTGTAGCCCCCGGGGCCGCGCTCCAGTAGTACGACACCCCCGACCAGCCCGTCCGTGGGCGCCAGGCTGCCGAGGGACGCCACGGCCAGGTCCAGGTCGCCGTCGCCGTCGGCGTCGAGCACCGCCGCGCGGGCCGGCGCCGCGACGTCGGCCAGCACCGCCTCCGTCCACCCATCGCCGGCACGCGCCAGAACGGAGACGGTGTTGCGCCGGGCATCGCTCACCAGGACCTCGATCGAGCCGTCTCCGTCGACGTCCACGGTCCGCACCGAGGTGACCAGCGGCGGGACAGCCTCCGGCGGCGCGACGGCCTCGGCGACGAACGAGAGTGGCGAGTCGGGAGGATCCGCGGGCAGCAACGGGAGAGCGTCCGGCGCCCGGTTGCGAAAGTACCGCCACACCTCCAGATACTGGTCGTCCGTGAGCTCGAGCGCGGCCCGTTCGGCCATGATCGCCCGCATCCGGGCGAGCGATTTCAGCCAGTCGGCGCGCGCCAGCTCGCCCGGATCGGGGGGGCCGTGGCAGCCGGTGCAACTCGAGACGACGACCTGGGGGACATCGGGGAGCGCCTGCCATGCCTGGTGTTCGAGATCATCGGCTTCCCGCGCGAGCGCGAAGGCCACCGCGATGGCCGCGGCGCCGACTCCCATCGCGCCCAGGAGCATCGCCGCGCGGGACCTGGAACGCGGCGTCAGGAGGGCTTTCTCCTGACCGTGAGCAACGCGCCGGCAGGCGGATCGTCGATCGTCGACACGGCCCCGTCGGGCCAGCGCACCTCCAGGGTCTGAAGCACGGAATCGCCCGGCAGGCCGAAGTGCACGCGCTGCGGGTCGCCGAACAGGTACCCGCTCGCGGAGCGCACGTCGCGGCGCTGCACGCCGGCGGCCGTGTGCAGCCGCACCACGGCGCCGATCGCCCGCGTGTTGGCGCCGCTCTGGCGCAGTTCGACCTGCACCGCGGAGCCGCCGCACATCCGGTTTTCGAAAAGCTGCGCGGGCGTGGCCAGGTTGTTGACGACGATGTCGAGATCGCCGTCCAGGTCCAGGTCGACCATTCCCATGCCGCGTCCGCTGCGCTCCGAGGCGAGCCCCCACTCCGGGGCCGGCGCGAAGCGGCCGCCGCCAACGTTGCGGTACGCTTGGTTCTCCTCGATCAACTCGCCGTCCGGCAGATACGGGAACTGCTCGCTGCCGGCCATGCCGTTGACCACGTAGAGGTCGAGCGCGCCGTCGTGATCCAGATCGCCGAGCTTGGCCGACCAGCTCCATCCGCTGGAGGCGACTCCCGCGCTGCGCGCGCTGTTCCGGTACCGCCCGTCCTCCTCGCGCGACAGGAGCACGTTGGCGATCACCTGCTGATCGGCCTGCTCGCCGGGCACCTCGGCCATCTTCATCATCACGGTCAGGTAGTGGCGGGCCAGCTCGAGCGAGTACGGGCTCATGTCGGCCGCGAACAGCTCCTCCTCGCCGTCCGCGTCCACGTCGCCGGCGTCCAGGCTCATCGTGTTGCGGCTGATCGCCCGGAACGGCATCGCCTCCGTCCAGCCCCCGTCGGTCCGCAGCCAGACCTGGTCGATCAGCGCGAAGTCGTTGCCGACATGGATGTCCAGGCGTCCGTCGCCGTCGAGGTCGACCAGCAGCAGCGCCAGGGCCTCCGCCCGGTCGGCCAGCCGCGTCGTGCGCAAGCTGCTGCCTGCGCGCTCGTGGTAGAAGACGCCACCGGCGCCATGGCCGAAGCCCTGGTTCTTGACCAGCTCGGCGTCATACGTGGCCGTCACCAGGTCCAGGTCGCCATCGCCGTCCAGGTCGCCCCATGCCATCGTGTAGGCGGTCTCGGCCGGCGCGGGGTGAAACAGGCGGTCGAATTCGCCGTCGAGCGTGTCGCGCCGCCAGAGCTCCGCCGGGCCGTGGCCGCGGGTGAAGGCGATGTCGAGCAGGTCGTCGCCGTCGGCGTCGACCACGGTGACCGCGCGTGTGTGGCGGATGGGCACGATCTGCCGGCGGAAACGCAGGCCGCCCTCGTTCCACAGCAGGGAGACCGGCCCCGCCAGGTTGGTGAGCACCAGGTCGAGGTCGCCGTCGCCGTCCAGATCACCCGCGGCGATGCCGGCGCCGTGGCTGTCGAACAGCTCAATCGGAAGTCCGGACGGCAGCGTGCGGTGGTCCAGGTCGTGCGCCCGGAACGCCGCTTCGCACCCGGACCTTGGCCGGAACGGCGTCACGTCGACGCTGACGGCCGGTGCTCCATCGGCGTGAGCCGCGGCGCAGGCGGCGATCCAGCCGAGCACCGCGACGGCGCGCCGGCCCCCCTGCTTCAAGTCCCTGGAGCTCATGTCACAAAAGAAGACGGCCAGACCGAAGCGGTAACTTCAGCCTGGCCGTCGGCCTCGCGTTCAAGGAGCGAAGCTCAGAGCTTGATACCCGCCTGGTCCAGGTACCGGTTCATGGCGGTGTTGTAGATCTCCTCCAACTGCTCGGCGCCCAGGCGCTCGATGCGGCGGATGAAGCGGTCCCAGTCACTGTCCATGTTGTTCTGGCCGTTGATGAAGCGGGCGATCTGCTCGTCCACGTAGGTGTGGAGCTGCTGCTCCAACTGCGCCTTCTCATCCAGCTCGTCCGGGCTGAAGCCGAAGCTCGGCGCCGGCGGCACGTCCCAGGTGCCGGCCTCGCGCCACTCGTCCCAGATCTTCAGGGTCGCGGCGCGGGCCGCCTTGCGGCCGTCCGGATCGGCGGGATCCCAGTAGTAGTTGGTCCAGTCCATGCCCCAGGTGTCGCTCGGGCCGCCCTGCATCATGATCTGCGGTCCCTCGCCGATCATCTCGCCGCGCGTCTTGGAACGGTCCGGGTCGTTCTCCTCGCACTCCACCTTCGGGTAGGCGCCGCTCCAGCAGAGCGTCCAGCGGCGGTGCCAGTCGTTGCCGGGGGTGTCGTCCCACTCCCACGCGTAGCCCTCGGGGCCGTAGCTGTTCAGCGTGGCGCCCTCGTCGCTGTACATGAAGTCCAGGAGCGCCACCGCCGCGGCCACGTTGTCGCCGCGTGCGGACAGCAGCGCCTTGGGACCGGCGATGCCGCGCTGGCGGATCCAGACGTCCTCGCCGTTCACCTGAGGGGCGACCACGGGATAGGACGAGAAGCCGCAGAACTGATCGCCGCCTGTGCCCTGGGTGCAGTACCGCTCGGCCTGCGTCGGCTCGATGCTGGATGCCCAGGTGCCCCACCAGAACATGGTCTTGCCCTCGTCCCAGTCCAGGCGCCGCTGGTCCTTCTCCGCCATGGTCAGGTAGTCGGGGTGCAGGATGCCGGCTTCGTGCATGGCGCGCAGGAACTCGGTGGCGCGCTTGAAGCGCGGGTTCAGCGGCCCGAAGCGCCAGACGTTGTCCGGCTCCATCTGCATGGCCGTGTCCGCAGCGAACTCGTCCTTGTACATGACGCGGGGCAACTGGCCTTGATTGCGGATGCCGCGGTCGCCGCGCGTGTGCATGCCGGTGGTCGGACCGCCGAACATCGCGTCCCAGTGCGGCTTCATGGCCAGGATCGCCTCCTGGACCTGGTCGATGTCCGTGAACTGGCCCGGCACGCTCGGGTCGTAGCCGGCCGCCTCCATCAGGTCGCTGCGCAGCACGAACCCGGGCACCCGCGGTGCCAGGAAGCGCGTGTCCAGCCGGTTCGCCAGGTACACGTGGCCGTCCGGCGCGAAGCGCTGGTAGTTGTCGATGTCCCACGCGGTGTAGACGCGGTCCAGGTTGGGCATGTTGCCCGCATCGCGCTCGGCGTCCAGGGCGACGAACAGGCCTTGCGGCCCGTAGATGTTCGGATCGTCCCCCATGGTGCCGAAGTACTGCATGACGTCCGGAAAATCCAGCGACGCCAGGGTCGTGCTCCACCAGGTGGACATGTCGCCCTGCTCGACGTGCATCGGCTGGATGGTCGTGCCGGTCGCCTCGCCCAGCCACTTCATGACCAGGGTCTCCGACGTGGCGTTCTTGTTGAACTCGTAGAACCCGGACCAGGTGATGACCGGACCGTCGGCCGACACCGCGCCTGCGGCGGCCACCATCAGCACGAGTGCCAGGGTGCTCAGACGGGATAGCGATTGCCTCATGCAACGCCTCCTTCTCTCTCGGGATTGCCGGCGCGCCGCGGCGCGCGGCTCGTGTCGCTCAGTATGTCCCCCCTGGCGGGGCGTCGCAACCTCAGCCCTTGATGGAGCCGAGGGTGATTCCCCTCACGAAGTAGCGCTGCGCGAACGGATACACGAACAGGATGGGTACCACCGTGATCAGCGTGAACGCCATCTGCGTGGCCTTCAGGTAACCGCCCTGCCACACTTCCTGCGCCGCGTCGTACTGCCCCTCCGCCTCGTACGCGGTGAGCTGCTCCGGCCCGGCGTCCGGGCTGCCGACGCTGGAGCCGCCGAAGCCGCCGACCACCGCAACCTCCCGCAGGAACAGGGTGAGCGGGTACTTGTTCCGGTCGCTCAGGTAGATCAGAGCGCTGAAGAACGAGTTCCACATGGTCACCGCCGCGAACAGCGCGATCGTCGCCAGCATGGGCTTGATCAGCGGCAGCACGATCCTGAAGAACACCAGGAAGTCGCCGCCGCCGTCGACGTACACGGACTCCAGCAGCTCCTCGCTGACGTTGGTGTGGATGTAGACGCGGAACAGGATCACGTAGTAGGCGCTGACCGCGGTCGGCAGCACGATCGGCCAGAGCGTGTTCAGCATGCCGAGCTCCCGGATCCACAGGAAGTTCGGGATCAGCCCGCCGCCGAAGAACATCGACACCAATAGCACGGTGCCGATGAAGCCGCGGAACGCCAGCCTGCGCTGCGCGAGCGCGAAGCCGGCCATCCCGCACAGGATGACCGTCAGCACCGTGTTCAGCACGGTGTAGAGGATGGAGTTGTAGTAGGCGCGGGCGATGAACGGGTTGTACTGGAACAGGTAGGTATAGATCTCCAGGCTGAAGTCGACCGGAATGAGGGTCACCTTGCCGAAGCCGACGGCGAAGAAGTCGCTGGTGGAGATCGCGGCCATGTACACGAACGGGTAGAGGGCCGACACGGCGATCGCGAAGATCAGGATGACGTTGCCGACGTCGAACAGCCGCGAGCCGAACGACTGGCGATAGACGCGGGTCATCGCTACCAGAGCCCCCCTTCTACCAGAGTCCCTGACCGCGCACCCTGCGGACGATCCGGTGCGTGGCGTAGACGATCGAGAAGGAGACGATGGAGTTGAGCAGACCCACGGCGGTCGCGTAGCCGTACTGACCGTTCTGGATGCCGCGGCGGTACACGTAGGTCTGGATGATGTCCGACGTCTCGTAGGTCGCCGGGTTCTGGATCAGCAGCGCCTTCTCGAAGCCGACGTCGATCAGCGTCCGCATGTTCAGGATCAGGAGCACCAGGATCGTCGGCAGGATGGACGGCAGGGTCACGCGCCAGATCTTCTGGAAGCGTCCGGCGCCGTCGATGTCGGCCGATTCGTACAGCTCCGGGTTGATGCCGGTCATCGCCGCCAGGTACAGGATCGAGCCCCAGCCCAGGTTCTGCCAGATGCCGGAGATGATGTACATCGGCCGGAACGCGCGCGGATCGGCCAGGATGACCGGCGCTTCGCCGGTCATGTCGGCGATGATCCGCGTGACCAGTCCTTCGAAATTGACGAACTGGAACATCAGGCCGACGATCACCACCTGCGACACGAAGTGCGGGAGGTAGGTCAGCGACTGCATCCAGCTCTTGAACTTGGCGTTCGCCAGCTCGTTGAGCAGGATCGCGAAGATGATCGGCGCCGGAAACCCGTAGACGAGTTGCTGGAGTCCGAGCAGCACGGTGTTGCGGAGCAGCCTGAGGGTGTTCGGGTCGGTGAGGAAATCCTCGAAGTACCTGAACCCTACCCAGTTGGCGCCGAAGAAGCCCTCGATCGGGCTGAACCGCCGGAAGGCGAACGTGAGGCCCCAGATCGGTATGTAGTGGAAGACCACCAGCCACACCAGGGCGATCGCGATCATGACGTGCCGCGCGGGAAAGCGGCGGATCACGTCGATGTTCCCGGCGAACCGGGACCCGAGCGTGCGCGGCTCGGCCCTGCGCTCCCGCAGCGACGACTCGACCTGGGTGTCGGCCGTTACGCCTGCGGGAGCGGTGGAAACGTCAGACACTGCCCGTGTCTCCGCCCACGCTTACGCCTGCAGACTCGGATCCGGCACATACTGTCCCGGTCGCGACGATGGAGAGGTCAGCCATTCACTCCATCCTTGGCGGCTGGCGAGAGCCTCGAAGGGATACGCCAGCCTGCCACCGCGCCCGTGAGGTGTCAACATGCAGGCGCAGGCCTTGGCGGCAGAAACGCTTGACGCCGATACACAGACTCTACACACTCTACGCATGGCGACCCGGACGGTGTCCGTGACGACCGAGGCCTACGACAAGCTCCGGCGCGCCCGCAGATACCCGACCGAGTCGTTCACGCAGGTGATCCTGCGGGCGACGTGGCCGGAGGACACGATCACGGCGGCGGAGCTCCTCGACCGGCTCGATCGCATCCCGGAACCGTTCACGGCCGATGGGCTCGATGCGATCGAGCGGGCCAAGGCGGAGCAGCCCGAGCCGGAGGACAAGTGGACCGGTCCCTGATCCTGGAAACGACCTTCCTGATCGACCTGGAGCGCGAGCGCTCGAAGCGGCGGACGGGCTCCACGCGGGACTTCCTCGAGCGTCATGGCCACTGTCGCCTGTTCGTCACCGACGTGATCGCCGGCGAGCTCGCCGCCGGCGTCTCGCTTGGCAACCGGGAGGAGTGGGAGGAGTTCATCAGGCCGTTCCGCATCCTGCCGCTCACCCGGGACGTGAGCTGGGAATACGGAGTCACGTATCGCTATCTGCAGGAGCAGGGCCGGCTGATCGGCGGCAACGACCTGTGGATCGGCGCTGCCGGCCTGGCCTACGGAATGCCGGTCGTCACGCGCAACGCCGGACACTTCCAGCGCATACCTCGGCTCGAGGTGATCTCCTACTGACCGGTCAGGTCGGCTTCGAATTCCGCCCACAGCTCCCGCAGACCGTCCACCTCGCGTCCTTCCGGCAGTGGCGTCACGTGGTGCCGGACGCGGGTGGTGTAGCTGCTGCCGGCCGCGAAGGCGAGCGCGCCCGGCCAGGTGACGTAGTCCATTGCGGGCCCCCCGGCGCCCATGCACACCGCCGCGGTGGTCTGGGGCTCGAACAGGATGACGTGACGTTCGCCGCCCGGCGCGGGGTGCGACACCAGCGCCGGCTGCGTCCATGACCCGCCGGCACGGCCGTCGCCGCGGGGGCAGTGCGGGACCCTGCCGAGTTCCCGAAACGGGCTCTCCGGCGCGACGATCAGCCGGTCGATGTGGTAGCCGCCGATGTCCAGGAAGTTGACGAGCGCTCCGGAGGCGTCCCAGAACCGGCAGCCGATCGCGGTCTCCCGCGTCAGCTTCCTGCCGGCCGGCCGGTTGAGGCTGGTGTAGCAGGCGAAGAACTGCCCGTACTCGCCCAGCTCCGTCCCCGTCTCGTTGGTGACCGTGATCGTGCAGTCGTAGCCGAGCCGCGGCGGCTCCTGCACGGTCGGGACGCTCCACTCGTGGCGGGTGCGCACGCCGTCGCACCGGTACTCGCTCCACACGCGCGCCACATTGCGGAGCTCCTCCCCGCCGCACACCGCCGGGACCATGCGCGGCCGCATCTCCGTCGATCCGTCGTAACCTGCCCACCACTGCCACTCGCGGCAGTCCCAGGTCGGGGTGTCGGGGTCGACCGCGTCGGTCCCGTCGGCCAGCACGAAGCGGTAGACGCCCAGGTGGCGCTTGCCCGCCCCGTCGACGACCACCTCGGCCCGGTGCGTGCCGTCGCCGGCGCGGACATCGACATGGAAGCGTTGGATCATGGTGCGCTCAGCATGCCACGCACCCCGGAGGCGATCACCTGACTGCCGCGGCTCGATGGCTCTTGCGGAATTCCTCGACGATCGGCATGGGGAGCGGTACTTTCCGTCCACGATGAAGACCAGACTGCTCCGCCTTTACCAGTGCCGCCGGCTGACGGTCACGATCGCCGCGGTCGCCGCCCTTGCCACGCTGCTGCCGGCGGCGTGGGCACAGAACCCGCAGGACGAGATCCCGTTCGACCCGGAGGTGCGCCGCGGCACGCTGGACAACGGCCTGACCTACTACATCAAGGTCAACCCGGAGCCGCCCGAGCGCATCCAGCTCCGGTTGGGGGTCAACGCAGGCTCCGTGCTGGAGGAGGAGTCCGAGCGCGGCCTGGCCCACTACCTGGAGCACATGGCCTTCAACGGCACCGCCTCCTTCGCCGGCAACGAGATCATCGACTACCTGGAGTCGATCGGCTCCGCCTTCGGACCCGACATCAACGGCTACACGAGCTTCGATGAGACCGTCTACATCCTGGAGCTCCCCACCGAGCCGGACGTGATCGCCCAGGGCTTCGACATCCTGAGCGAATGGGCATACGCCATCACCCTGGACCCGGAGGAGGTGGAAAAGGAGCGCGGCGTGGTATTGGAGGAGTGGCGGCTCGGCCGCGGCGCCGACCAGCGCATCCGCGACCAGCAGTTTCCGGTGCTGTTCGGCGACTCCCAGTACTCGGTGCGGCTGCCGATCGGCCTGCAGGAGGTCATCGAGACCGCATCCGCCGACGACCTGCGCGCCTTCTACGAGCGCTGGTACCGGCCCGACCTGATGGCCGTGGTCGCGGTGGGGGACCTGGATCCGGACGAGATGGAAGCCCTGATCCGCGAGCACTTCGCGGCGCCGCCGGAGGGAGCGGCCGACTTCCCGCGCGCCTACCCGCCGGATCCGCCGACCGACCGCACGCAGTTTCCCGTTCCCCCGCACGCGGACCTGCGGGTGAACGTGTCGACCGATCCCGAGGTGAACCTCACCACGCTGTGGATCTACCACAAGGTGCCGGCGCAGGTCGGCCACGACCGCGCCGCCTACCGGCGCCTGCTGGTCGACCGGCTGTTCGGCGGCATGCTCAACGCCCGGCTGTACGAACGCAGCCGGGAGGCCGATCCGCCGTTTCTCGCGGCCGGCAGCGGCAGGTCCCTGCTGGTGGGAGATGCCGCTACCCTGTACATGGCCGCCTACGTGGACAAGGACCGCATCCCGCGCGGGCTGGACACGCTGCTCGAGGAGATGCAGCGGACCGCCCAGCACGGGTTCACGGCCACCGAGCTGGAGCGCGAGAAGGCCACCATGCTGCGCGCCATCGAGAGTGCGTGGCACGAAAAGGACCAGCGGCCGTCACAGCGTCTGGCGGAGGAGTACCTGCGCCACTTCCTGGAAGGCGAGCCGGTCCCCGGGGTCGACGCGGAATACGTCCTGTATCACGAGATGCTGCCCGAGATCACCGTGGAGGAGGTGAACCGGATCGCAGAGCCCTGGCGCGGGATCCACAACGCGGTGGTGTTGCTGTCGGGTCCGGACGGCATACCGGCGGGGCCGGAGACCGAAGCCGAGCTGATCGCGAAGGTCACCGCCGCCCCGTCCCTGGAGGTCGCGGCCTATGCCGACGAAACCAGCGACGAGCCACTGCTGGCCGAGATCCCGGAGCCGGGCGCCATCGTCGCCGAGGAGGCCATCGACGCCGCGGACGCCGTGCGCTGGACCCTCTCCAACGGCGTCACCGTCATCGCCAAGCAGACGGACTTCCGGGACGACGAGGTCCTGCTGTCCGCGACCAGCCCCGGCGGCACCTCGCTGGTGGAGGACGCCGACTACGTGGCCGCCCTCACCGCCGACTCCCTGGTGAGCGGCTCCGGCGTCGGCGCGCATGACGTGGTCGCGCTGGAGAAGCTGCTGGCCGGCAACACCGCCTCGCTGTCCCCGTACATCGGCGGGCTGTTCGAGGGATTCACCGGCGACTCCTCCCCGGACGACCTGGAGACGCTGTTCCAGCTCGTCACCCTGTACGCGACCGCCCCTCGCCTGGACGCCGACTACTTCGAGAGCTACTCGTCCAACCTGAGGAGCCAGGCCGAGAACCGGCTGTCGCAGCCGGACGCGGTGTTCTCCGACACCTACCGCAGCGCGATCAGCCAGGACCACTTCCGCACCCGGCCGTTCACGGTGGAGTGGGTGGAGGAGCTCAACCTGGAGCGTTCCACCGCCATCTATCACGATCGGTTCGCCGATCTCGGCGACTTCACCTTCATCGTCGTCGGCGCGTTCGAGTGGGACGCGCTGCGCTCGCTGACCGCCACCTACCTGGCCACGCTGCCGGCAGCCGGCCGGGTCGAGACCTGGCGCGACGTGGGCATCGACCCGCCGCCGGGGATAGAGGAACGCATCGTCCGGCAGGGAATCGACGAGCGCTCGATCACCCGCGTCGCCTTCGCCGGCGACATGGACTGGAGCCGCGAGGCGTCCCTGGAGCTGTCGGTCCTCGGCGAGATGCTGCAGATCCGCCTGCGCGAACGGGTCCGTGAGGAGTTGGGGGGCACCTACTCCATCGGCATCGGCGCTTCGGCATCGGCCCTGCCCGACGCCGAGTACCGGATCACGGTCTGGTTCTCGAGCGATCCGGAGCGGGCCGACGAGCTGTTCGAGGAGGTGCTGATCGGCGTGGACTGGGCCTTGGACGGCGCCGAGCAGAGCTACCTGGACAAGGCCAAGGAAATCCTGCGCTCCAGCCGCGAGGAGCAGCTCCGGCGCAACGGCTTCTGGCTGGGCCAGATCCGGGGCGCGGTGCAGCGCGGTGAGCCGTTCGAGGCGGTCGAGGCGTTCGACGAGCGCCTGGACGCGCTCACGCTTGATCAGGTGACGGAGGCGGCCCGAAGCTACCTCAGCCGCGAACGCTACGTGCGGGTCGTGCTGCTGCCGGAAGAGTTGGAGGGCGGCTCGGAGTAGCCGCCCCCGGCGTCCGCGGCGCTCAGGTCCAACGCCGGCAGCCGTGCTTCGCACACCTCGCCGCCGGCGAGGCTGAGCGCGTAGCCGCCCGCGGCGGGCCCCGCCGTCACCACGCGGCGCAGCTCCGTGCCGGCATAGTGGGCGGCCGCGCCGTCGTCCAGGGCGATGCCGGGGACGATCTCCCCGGCGCGCAGCATCGCGTGCAGGGTCGGCCGGCGCTCCGGCTCGGCGTCGTAGTGCGGGCAGCAGCTTCCCGGCAGGAAGCCCAGGCAGTCGAGCGGCCGCAGCCGGTCGGCCCAGGAGTCGGTGCTGCCCTGCTCGAACCAGCAGATCGCCCCGGCGCTGACCCCCGACAGCACGATGCCGGCCTGCCACGCCTCCCGCAGGACCTCGTGCAGCCCCCACTCGCGCCAGACGCCGAGCAGGCTGCGGGTGTTGCCCCCGCCCACGAAGATCACGTCCCGGCCGAACACCCACTCGCGCAGGTCGGGCGTGCGCGTGAACAGCGACAGGTGCGACGGCCTGCAGTCCAGGCGCCCGCAAGCGGAGTAGAACCGGACCAGGTAGGAGTCGGCGTCGCCGGTGGCGGTGGGGATGAAACCGATCGACGGACGATCGGTCGTCGCCTGCGCAAGGATGTAGCGCTCGACGAGCAGGTCTCCCGGTCCGAACCCGCCGCCGCCAAGCGCGATGATGTGGCGCTCAGTCGACGTGGAAGACCTCCTGGGCCGCGGCCCACCACTCGCCTTCGGCGCGGTCCGGCAGCGGCTCCTGGCAGGGGTCGGTGATCTTCCACCACTCCTGCGTCCTGGGATCGGCCGCCATCGCCGCCATGTCGACGGCGAAGTCGCTGCCGACGTACTCGAAGTACGAGAACAGGTAGTGCTTGCCGTCGGGCAACCGGCGCAGGAAGATCGAGTAGTTGCGGATGTTGGACCGGTGGATCCGGTCCAGCACGTCCGGCCACACGTCGGCATGCAGCCGGTTGTACTCCTCGATCTTCTCTTCCCGCAGACCGACGATCAATCCGTAGCGCTTCATGTCTCTCCTCCTCTGCGCTGCCGCGCCAGTCGAGCCCCGGCGGTCAGCGCCTGCAGCTTGG
This sequence comes from Spirochaetaceae bacterium, assembly GCA_028818385.1. The sequence goes on along the minus strand of JAPPNY010000266.1, from coordinate 4,271 downwards.
CGCGGGCGATATGCCGGGGGCAGTGGTTGAAGCCGCAGTCCGGCACCGCGACGATGCGCGCGGCATCCACGTGGCGCGCCGCCTGCTCCAGGGCGGCGGCCACTTCCTCGGCGTCCTCGACGAAGTAGGACTTCACGTCGACCACGCCGACGCCGACGTCGATCGGCTCCGGCACCCCGGCCAGCAACTCGAGCTGCGCCTGCTCGCGGTTGGCGAACTCGAAGTTGAGCTGGTCGCAGCGCGCCCGCGTGAGCGCCGGGAACAGGTAACGGTAGTCGCGCCGGTCGCGCGAGCGGCCCCTGAAGTTGCCGAAACACAGGTGCACGCCGATGCGTGCCTCGACACCGTCGCGGGTCGCATTGAGCACGTCGACCAGCTCGGACCCGGCGGCGTGACTGGTGGCGTAGCGCGGCTCGTCGATCTGCAGGTACGTGGCACCGGCCGCGACCAGCGCCCGCATCTCGGCATTGACGATGTCGATCATGTCGGCCAGCACCGCATCGCGGCTGGTCCCGCCATCGGGCAGCAGCAGCGGCAGCGACAGCGTCACCGGTCCCGGCACGCACGCCTTGATCGGCCGCGCCGTGTGGCGGCGCAGGTACGCGACCTCGTCGACGATGCCCAGCCCCTCGGCGGCGCGCACCGGCCCCTCGACCCGGTAGCGCGGATTCTGGTCGTAGCCGGCGGCGCCGAGCCGGCGCGCGGGGCGGAGCTGCATCAGGCCGGTAAGGCGGCCGTAGAAGCCCTGGATGAAGTCGCGGCGCCGCATCTCTCCGTCGGTGACCACGTCGACGCCGGCGTGCTCCTGATCGAACAGCGCCACGTTGACCGCGTCGTCGAGCGCCTCGGCGATGTCGGCCTCACCCAGGTCCCCGGCGGACGCGGCGCGCTCCTCCAGCGCGATCAGCCAGCTCGGCAGCGCATAGCTGCCGATCATCTCGGTCGGATAGAGCGGCCGGTCGGCCACGGTCAGCCCGTTGCCTCCCTGATGGCGTCGACGTTGCGGCGCGCGACCTGGGCCAGCATGCCGTTCAACTCGCCGCAGATGATCAGCCTGGCGCCCATCTCGATCCAGCGCGCCGCGCTCTCGCCGTCGGGGACCACCGTCCCGCACGGCTTGCCCACGCGCGCGCAGCCCTCGATAGCCCGGCGGATGACCGCCTCGTGCGGGCCGCCCGGGCGGTAGAAGTCGGCCAGGGCGATGCCGTGCGACATGGCCAGGTCGTACGGGCCGACCAGGCAGGCGGTCACCCACGGCCGGTCGAACACGGACGGGTCGTCGACCGCGCGCGGCGTCTCGATCATGGGGATCAGCGCGAGCTGCTCCTCCAGCTCGGCCCAGGTCTCGCGGCGGAAGTCGCTCACGTGGCGGTTGCCGGGGCCGCCCGGGCCGCGCTCGCCGACCGGCGGCAGGAAGGCGGCGCGGCGCAGCGTGTCGACCTGCTCGGCGGTGTCGACCATCGGCATGATGGCCCCGAGCGAGCCGTAGTCGAGCGCCAGGCGCACGTGCTCGTACGTGCAGAACGTGCGCATGATCACGGCAAAGCCGGCCAGCCGGCCGACCCGGCAGATGGCGGCGAGGCGGTCCGGTGGATACTCGCCGTGCTCGGCGTCGAGCATCAGGAAGTCGTAGCCGGCGTTCTGCAGCACCTCGATGTGCGATTCGTGGGTGTTGTCGGTGGCGAGCGCCCCGATCGGCACCTCGCCGGCCGCCAGCTTGCGCACGACGGCATTCTCGGTCACAGGCATGCCCAGACCATACCGCACGGCGGGGCCGGGGGCACGCTCAGAGGATGCCGATCACCTCCAGCAGCCCCGAGACCCGTACCGCCATCACCACCACGGCGACGACCAGGATCGCCCGGATCCAGCGCTCGCCGCCGACCACCGAGAACCGGGCGCCGATCCAGGCTCCCGCGGCGTTGCCGGCGGCCAGCGTCAGGCCGGGTCCCCACTCGACCTTGCCGTTGAGCAGGAACACGGTCAGCGCCGACACCGTGAAGATCAGGATCACCGCCACCTTGACGGCGTTGATGCGCACCAGGTCGTAGCCGGTCAGGAAGATCAGGGAGCTCATGATCAGGAAGCCCACCCCCGCCTGGATGAAGCCCCCGTACACGCCGATGGCGAAGAAGATCGCCATCAGCAGGAGGCGGCGCGAGCCGGCCGGCGGCTCCACCGTGCCCTGTCCCTCGGCCGGCTTGGGCTTGACGAAGATCGATACCAGCACCAGCACCATGACCCCGGCCAACACGGCGTTGAACACGCCGTCCGGCACGTCCACGGCGATGCGCGAGCCGAGCACCGCGCCGGCCAGCGCCGGCAGCCCGAGCTGCAGCGCGAGCGCCGGCTCGAAGTGGCCCTTGCTGCGGAATCCGGCGACGGCCGTGATGTTCTGCAGCATGATCGCCACCCGCACCGTGCCGTTGGCGACGCTGGAGGGCATGCCCAGGAAGATCAGCACCGGCATGGTGAGCGCGCTGCCGCCGCCGGCCACCGTGTTCAGGAAGCCGCCGGCGACGCCGACCACCAGCACCAGCGCGAGCTCGGGTAGTTCCACGGCGGTTACCGAAACGGATCGTGGGCGACGGTGCCCATCGGGTCAGCCACGCGTGTACAGATCCGCTCGGGTCCAATCGCGCGAGGGCGCGAGCTGACCGGACTCGTGGAGGCGCTGCCGCTCCGTAGCGGCGTCGAACAGCCGCAGCCGTTCTTCGACCGGCAGACCACGAGCGGCGTGACCATCCGACGGAGCGACACGAACGGCGTCGCCCGCGGGCTGCCGTTCGATCTCCACCTCCGCGCCGTCCTACGCCGGCTCGACCGTGACCACGCGGCCGGTGCTCAGGCTGTGGCCGACGGCGTCGGTGAACTCCATGTACTGCAGGCCGATCTTGAACGGCGTCAGCACGATCTCCTCCTCGCCGCGGATGGCGCCGACGAACTCGTCCTCCACCCGCCAGGACTGCTCCTCCTCGGGGCGCACCTCCATCTCGGCCAGCGCGTCGTCGCCGTTGCGTCCGGCCCACACCGTATCGGTGTCGCTGTCGAAGCGGATCGTGCCGGCCGATCCGCACAGGTGGATCTGGGAACCGCCGGTCAGCCCCATCACCGCCGACACCTGCAGGTGGAGCTGCGCACCGCAGTGCAGCTCCGCCGTGATGTCGATGTGCTCGGGGACCAGCGCATCGCGCAGCACGCCCGATGCATCGCGCCGGCGCGTCACGAACGTCCTGCCCATCGCCGACAGGCGGCGGGCCGTCCCCACCCAGCGCATCATCGCCTCGTACCAGATGCCCATGGTCATGATGTTGCGGCCCGACAGGTCGGTGTCCTGGCGCCAGTGCAGCGGCGCGTCCCGGTCCAGGAAGCCGGTGGAGACGCGCGCGTCGACGACCAGCAGCTCGCCCAGCACTCCCTCGGCCATCAGCCGCTGGATGGTGCGGTCCACCCGCACCGTCATCGGCGACGGCACGATCTGCGCCACCAGGTCCGGATGCGCCCGCGACGCCGCGAGCATCCGGCGCGCCTCCGCGGCGTCGCGCGCCATGCGCGCCTCGCACAGCACGTGCTTGCCCGCGTTCAACGCGGCGACCGTCACCTGCTCGTGCAGGTACGGCCACGTGCCGATCACGACCGCGTCGACGTCGGAGTCGACCACCTCCCGCCACGTCGTCAGCACCTGCGGGATGCCGAACTCCTCCGCCACCCGCGCGCCGGAAGCGTGCGACCGGTTGCAGACGCTGACCACCTCGACCCCGTCGATCGCCTGCAGGCGCGGGATGTGCAGGTGGCGCGTGTTGGCGCCGGCGCCCACGACGCCGACCCTGATCCGTGTGCTCATGGATCGTAACCTCCTTGCGAGTCAGCAATGCTCGGTGATTTGGGCCGCGCGGTCAAACAGGAGAAATGGTCCGTGACCCTTCCCGCGAGCCGCACGTCAGTCATCAAGCTGCGCGACCAGCGGTGCCCACCAGGCGTTTCCCGCTCCCGGCCTCCGATATTCGACCTCCACAGTCGGTGCGCCGCGAAGGCACTTTGCCACGCTGACTGTACCGAGCATGTATTGAAGTTTGGTGAGCTTGATCTCTCCTTGCGAACCGGTGTAGGTGAATCGACCTTGGCCTTCTGGCGGTAGCATGTAGAGATCGATGAAGCCCAGTCCGCACAACGTTGTGAACTTCCGTCTCAGCTCTTCGTGTTCGGTTTTCCTATTTGAGGTGGTCCCGGTCGGTTGGACAGCTCAAGGGGTAGGCTAAGGTGTAACCCGT
>JAPPNY010000235.1:22338-55588 GCA_028818385.1 Spirochaetaceae bacterium | reverse complement strand
GGCCCGGGCATCGCCGTGCGAGGCCCGGGTGGCGCGGTCGGCGGCGCGAGGGTCGGGGGCGCGATCAGCCGCCCATGCCGGGCGCCGGCACCGGCGCCACCAGTCCGGCCGCCTTGTCCTCCTCGTAGGCGGTCTGCACGTTGGCCAGGAACTCGTCGACGGTCAGCTCGCCCAGCCAGACCGAGTCGATGTCGAAGAAGGCGGTCTGCGTGGCCGGTGGGAAGAAGGTCGAGGGCGAATAGCCGAAGTTGCCGGCGTTCACGGCCGAGATGGCGTCCTGGATGGCGCTCAGGAAGCCGTGCGACAGCCCGCTGAAGTCGTCCAGATCGATGTCGAGCTGGCTGATCGGCACGCCCCAGTAGCCGGGCCATCCCTCGGTCATGCCGACCAGGAACTCCTGGGTCATCATGCGGTCGACGATCTCGCCCACGGCGTCCTGCACCTCGGGCGGAGAGTAGGCGTTGATAGACAGCGAGGCGGTGGTGCCGAGCAGGAAGATCGGCGACGGCAGACCCTCGCGGCTCGGCAGCGGGAAGAAGCCGAGGTTGTCCAGGTTGCCTTCCTCCTCGGAGTAGAAGCTGGTGGCGAACTGGAACACCAGCGACGGGCCGAAGAAGAACGGCGAGTCGTTCGACTCCAGCAGCGACACCGCGTCCAGGAAGTTGAGGTTGAAGTAGTCCTCGCCGGCCAGGTAGTCGGCCTGGAACCACTCCGCGCTCTTCTGCATCGCCTCGGCGATCGACGCGTCGGTCCAGGGGATTGCGCCGGTGATCGCGTCGTAGGTGGCCTGCGGCCCCGCCCAGTGGGTGAGGAAGAGCTGCGTGTAGTTCTCGTTCACCGGGCGCCAGCCCTTGTTGCCGGTCACCGAGGCATAGAGGCCCTGGTCGAGGGCGTCATCCATGATCGCTTCCAGCTCCTCGAAGGTGGTCGGGATCTCCCAGCCGTTCTCCTCGAACAGGACCTTGTTGTAGAAGACGCCCATGGTGTTCAGCGAGTTGGGCAGGGCGTACAGGTCGCCGTCGACCGTGCCCGCCTCGTAGATCGGCGTGAGGATGCGGTCGCGCCAGCCGTACTTCTCGGAGTAGGGCTCCATCGAGGCCAGGTGCCCGGCGGCGGCGAACGGGCGGACGAATGCCGGACCGGAGCCGTAGACGAGGTCCGGCCCGCCCCCGGCGGGCAGCACCGAGGCGATGACCGAGTCCACGTCGTTGCGGAACTCCATGACCAGCTCGAACTGGTCCTGCGACTCGTTGTAGGGATCGACCAGCACGGCCTTGATCACGTCCTGCAGGTGCGGGCCGGCGCCCCACATCCAGAACTGGATCTGCGTCCGTTCCTGCGCTGCGAGCGGCGCGACGGCAAGCAGACCGATCGCGAGCACGAGCATCAAACTTCTTGCGATAGGAGAGCGTTTCACCATTACCTCCTGGGTATTGCTCATGGGCTAACGTCTACACGAGCCACGGCACGGATGCAACCGGCGCGCCCGGCCGCGTCCGCTCGCGGGGGGAGAGGCTCAGCCGGCCAGCAGGGTCTCGACGATGAAGCGGCGCAGGCCGGGAAAGTCCGCGTCGCGGGCCGCCTGCACCTGCGGCAGATGCTGCCAGCGGAAGTTCTGGCGGACGTCGACCACCGTCTGCCCGCGCGTCAGCCCGTCGCGCGTCTCCACGTCGCAGTGCAGGGCGATTGTGTCGATGAGCTCCGGCCGCGCCGCCGCCGCGATCGCGCACGAATCGATCAGCACGCAGTAGCTGCCGAAGCCGCGCCCGGTGACGAAGTCCAGCATGCCGGCCGCGAGGCGCGCCTCGGCGCGGCTGGAGGCGCGCAGCGCCTGACCGTCCGCGTCGGTGAGCCGCAGATCCCGGTGCGTGGCCACGTCCAGCCCGACCGCGACCAGGTCGAAGCCGCCGTGCAGGACCAGCCGCGCCGCCTCGGGGTCGACGTAGAAGTTCCACTCGCTCATCGGGTTGTCGCCGGTCGCGTTGAGGGCCGCCTCGCGCTGGAGGCCGAAGGCGCCGCCCAGCACGACCAGGCGGTCGATCAGCTCCGGCAGCCGCGGCTCCATGTGCAGCGCCAGCGCGACGTTGGTCAGCGGCCCGAGCGTCACCACGGTGAGCGGGTCGCCATCCGCCGCGTGCCGGCGGGCCTGCTCCACCAGCAGGACGGGCGCCCACGTGGGCTTTGGCGGCACCGGCGCCGCGGGCAGGCCGGTCTCTCCCAGGCCGTCCGCACCGTGCGAGAATGGGTCATGCGCGAGCTCCCGAACCAGCGCCCGCGGCCCGCCCTGGCCGGTGGGCGGGCCTGCTTCGCCCGTCTCCGGCACCCCCATCAGGTTCAGGACCGTGTGGATGTTCCGGTAGCAGCGGTCGGCCGGCAGGTTGCCGGAGACGCTCGTGATGCCGCACACGCGGACGGACGCGCTCTTCAGCGCGACGATGAGCGCGAGCGCATCGTCCATGCCCGGGTCGCAGTCGATGAACACCGGCGGGGCGGCGGCATCCCCACTCTCGCCCTCGCGGGTCGCTGATCCACTATCGATGGCTGACTCCTCGTTGCACCGGTGCGCAACGCTATCGGCTCGGCCTGCGCCAGGCAAATCCGAGGTACTCCGGTGAACGCAATCGACTACGTCGTGCTGTCGCACGTGATCGTGGACGATCTGCGCTTCCCGTCGGGCGCCGAGCGGCGCGGCGTGCTCGGCGGCGCCGGCAGCTACGCCGCCGCCGGCCTGCGCCTGGCGGCCGATCGCGTCGGCATCGCCTGCGGCGTGGGAGAGGACTTCTCCGCTTCGGAACACGCGGCGTGGTTCCGCGCGAACGGCATCGACACGGCGGGGCTCGAGCCGCGCGGTCCGCGCACGCCGCGCAGCACGGTGGTCTACCACGCCGAGGACGCGCGCACGGAGACGCCGCTGCTCGGTCCCGCGCACTTCGCGCGGATGTCGCCTGCGATCGACCGGATGCCCGCGGCTTACCGCATTGCGACCGGCTACTACCTCTTTCGCGACCACGACGCGGCGTTCTGGGATGAAGCCGCCGCGCTGCGCGACGCCTCCGGCGCCGTGGTGCTCTGGGAGCTGCACGCGGCGTCCACGGAGCCGGCCTGCTGGCCGCAGGTCGCCGCCCGGCTCGCCTGCGTCGACGTGGTATCGCTGAACCTCGCGGAGGGGCGCCGCCTGTGCGGCCGGGACGCCCCGCGCGAGATCGTCCGCCGCCTGCTGGACACCGGCGTCGGCGGCGTCGCGCTGAGGCTGGGGGCGGACGGCGCGCTGCTCGGCCGCCGGTCGGCGGAGCTGCTCCGCATCCCGGCCTGGCCCGCAGCGGTGGTCGACGTGACCGGCGCCGGCAACGCGTTCGGCGGCGCGTTGCTGGCCGGGCTCGGAGCGGGGCAGGACTGGCTGGAGAGCGGCTGCGGCGCCGCGGCCGGGGCATCGCTGATACTGGAGCAGCACGGTCCCCCGGAGCATTTGGATCACGGCGAGTGGCGCCGGCGGCGCGACCTGCTGCTTGCCCGCGTCCGTTCGGCGACCCGGGCGGGAGCGACCGCATGAGCGCGCCGGCGCCTACCGCGGACAACCCGATGCGGGCGCAGGTGTTCAGCCTGCCGGAGCTCCTGGCAACACAACATGACGCGCTGGAGGCGGCCACGCGTGCTCTGCTTCGCACGCCCACCATCTTCGCGGTGCGGGAGGTCATCCTCACCGGCTGCGGCGACTCGCACGTCGCCGGCGAGCTGCTGGCGGAGCCCTGGGTGCGGCTCACGGGCATCCCCTGCCGGCCGCTGCCCGCCATGCAGGCGGCGCGCTACGAGACGGAGCTCCCCCGGCGGAGCCTCCCTCACGACCCGATGGTGGTCGCGGTCAGCTCCTCGGGCACGGTCGCGCGCACGCTGGAGGCGGTCGAGCAGTGGCGGCGGCGCGGTGCGCTGACGGTCGCGGTGACCGCCGATCCGCAAAGCCGCCTGGCTCGAGCCGCCGAGCACTGCCTGCCGCTCACGCTGCCGCCGTTCGCCGCCGCGCCGGGCGTGCGCTCGTTCTTTCTCTCCGCGCAGGCGCTGTACCTGCTCGCCATCCGCATCGGCGAGGTGCGCGGCCGCCTGACGCAGCAGGAGGCGGAGCGGCTGCGCACACAGCTTTCCGCGACCGCGGATGCGCTCGGCCGGATGCTGCCCGCGCTCGACGAGGAGCTGGCCGCGCTGGCGCGGGAGTGGCGCGGGCACGGACGGTACGAATTGCTGGCCGGCGGCCCGGCCCGGGCTGCGGCCGCCTACGGCCGGGCCAAGGTGCTGGAGGCAGCGGGGGTGCCGGCGGTGGATCAGGACGTCGAGGAGTGGGTGCACCTGGACTACTTCGCGCGCGACCCGGACACCTGCGCCACCTGGGTGCTGTGTCCGGAGAGCGCCCGCGACCAGAGCCGCGTGCGCGAGATCGAGCCCTTCCTGCAGCGCCTGGGTCGGCCCTATCGCATCCTGACCGACGCGCCGCGACCCGCGGAGCCCGGCCGGACGATCGCGCTTCCGGCGCCGCCCGATCCCCTGTTCGCTCCGCTCGTGTACGCCGCGGCGCTTGCGCTGTTCGCCGCCCGGCTGAGCGCCGAGCTTGGCGCCGAGTACGGCCGCGGCGCGCGCGGGCGCTGGCAGGACTGCCGCGACGGCGCCACGACCCGCAACTCGCAGCGGCTGCCGCTCCCAGCAGATCGATAGGAGACCCATGCACGTTCACCGATTTCGCACACCCGGCAACGGTCCGCACGAGGTCACCGAGGCGCTCCACGCTGCGGTCGCGCAGAGCGGCATGCGCTCCGGCGCGCTGGTCGCCGCCATCCCGCACACTACCGCCGGACTCGCGGTGCTGTCGTTTCCCGATCCGCTGGGCCTGGAGGACGTCGCCGACGAGCTGGCGCGGCTGGTGCCGACGCGGATCGACTTCAAGCACCAGCACGACACCCCGCAGGATGCGGCCGGCCACATCAAGTCCGCCCTGGTCGGCGTGTCGCTCAGCCTGATCGTCGAGGACGGCGAGCTCGTGCTCGGCCACTCCCAAGCGGTCTACTTCATGGAATTCGACGGCCCGCGCGACCGTCAGCTCCACGTGCAGCTTCTGCCGGCCGCGTCCGTGAGCGAAGAGGGGAAAAGAACGTGAGTGACGCAGTCGACAAACTGTACCGGCGCTACGAGTACGCCGCCAACGTGCCGCGCCGGGGCCTCCTGATCGACGGCCGGCCGGCGCTGACCGGCATCGACCCCGAGCGCATCGGCGACTACGTCATCATCACCGTGCGCGACCCCCTGTGCGCGTACGAGGAAGACCCGGCGCAGCAGGTCGCCCGCCACCTGGACGACGGCGAGCTGGTCGCCCGCACCGGCATGTTCACCACCTACAGCGGTCGCTACGAGGACGCCCACGTGACCGTGGTCTCCGGCGGCAGCGGCTCACCGGAAGCGGAGCTCGTCCTGCACGAGTTCCTGGAGAACACCGCCGCCACCGCCTACCTGCGCTTGGGCGGCTCGGGCGGCATGCACGAATCGGTGCGGCCCGGTGACGTCGTGATCAGCCACGGCGTGGTCAGGGACGAGGGCATGACGCAGGCCTACGTACGTCCCTCCTTCCCCGCCGCCGCCAGCCCGGAGATCGTGATGGCCCTGGCTCAGGCCGGCGAGGACCTGGGCGCCCGCTACCACATCGGCATCACCCGCTCCAGCGACAGCGACTTCTGCGGCGTCGGGCGTCCCTCGGTCGGCGGCTACATGCAGCCCGAGCACCTTGAAGTGATCGACTACTACCGGCGCGCCGGGGTCCTCAATGGCGACCGCGAATCGGCAGCGCTCGTCACCCTGCCTCTCCTGTTCGGCAGGCGCGGCGGCTCGATCTGCTCGGTGGCCGACAACCTGGTGACCGGCGAGGAGTTTACCGCCGGCGCCGGCCACGACACCGCCCGCCGGATGGCCCTGCGCGGCCTGGCGATCTTGGCCCGCATGGACCGCGAGAAGGCACAGGCCGGCCAAGCCCACTGGACGCCGTCGCTGCAGGGTAGGGTCTGAACAACCCCGTCCACGGCCACGCGACGGACGCTGACAGGCGATTCGCGACGCCCGCGAGATGGGCACCGTGATACTTTGAAACCACTTTCCCGCTTAGGCGGCCCGTATCACGAGTGAATTGAGCTCGTTTTCCGGGTGCACGAAGTGCGCGGCCAAAGACCTGCCTTATTGGATGTAGGTTATAGAAGACTAAGCAACGCCCATAGCGCCACGCCAGTCCCTAACAGCGTAACTGTCATGAATACGAGAACGGTTGTAGAGCGAAATTCAGCCTCCTTGCCTTCTGGAACGACTCTCTTATCATTCTCATCCCGCCTGCCCTTTACAGTTGCAAGTGCCACATTCTCCGAGAACCTCATTAGTCCAGATCCAATTATCTGCGATACAGTTACCCCGATAAAGAAAAACACTAAGGCCTTATAGAGCCTCGGTATATCCTCGATCATTCGATCGTGTAGCGACTCTGCATAATCAACAACTGGAAATCCCGCTAGTGAAAACAGATCAGCTATCGCTCCAAACAATAGTAAATACCTGATTGTCCCTGGAATCGCCTTCGACTTGGAATAGTTCAAGTATCGCTGTGACCACCTTCTCCATAGGAGTCAGACAATACTACTATCATCTCAGACTGTCAACTATCATCTCAGACTGTCAATTGCTAAACAAGCCTTTAGAATGGAGAAGCGAATAGTCGGCGGGCCGCTCTGGACTAACAGATTCCAAACCTACCGGGTCCCGGGTCACCTGTGACAGGGTGGCTATCTTGCTCTGCGTTACTACCATCGGATACACTTGGGTGGATCGAGGACCTGCAGGCGGCAGCACCGGCAGAGGGACAGCTACAGGTTCCGGCACGGATACAGAAGCGGGATCCGGGCCGGCCGGTGGAGAAGAAGCGGCCAGAACCGATCACCGACTCCCCAGAGTTACGGGTTCTTGAGGCTGCCCTCAGACTTCTCCGCTCGGGCTTCATGGATCAGGAAATCCAGGCTTCCAGCTCGCGAATCAGCCTTGATCTGGGTGTCCCAGCGCTCCCACTGACGTTCTGAGAGCCATCGCGCCAACTCGGCACGCTCGTCGCCGGGAAGCCGCTCTATCTCTGCTTTGAGCTCTTCAATCGTGCTCACGCCTTACCCCTGGAACGCCGCCCGTTCGGCAACCCAGCATATCACCAACGGGTGGGTGCCCGTTGAGGTGCCTGGATCCCCGTCGCCCGTATTGTCTGCATCCATCGCCTGCGCGACTCCTCAGGCCGGGCAGGCCGCAGCGACCGCCTGTTCCTCGGCGTGGTAGCTGGAGCGGACGAACGGCCCCGCGTCACAGTGCCGGAAGCCACGGTCCAGGGCGATGCGCTTCAGCCGGTCGAATTCGTCCGGGCGCCAGAAGCGCTTGACGCGCAACTGCGTGCGCCCCGGCTGCAGGTACTGGCCCAGGTTGAGGATGTCCACGCCGTTCGCGCGCAGGTCGTCCATGGCATCGACGACCTCGCCTGCCTCCTCGCCCAGCCCCAGCATCAGGCTGGACTTGGTGACCGCCTCCGGTGACAGCTCCTTGACCGTGCGCAGGAAGCCGAGCGAGCGGTCGTAGTCGGAGTGCGAGCGGACCGCCGGGGTCAGCCTCCGGATGGTCTCCAGGTTGTGGGCGATGATGTCCGGGCCGCTGTCGACGAGCGTCTCCACCGAGGACGGGTCGACGACGAGGTCGGGGCCGGCCAGGTCGGAGGGCAGGACCTCGATCCGGCAGCCGGGGGTGGCGGAGCGGATCGCCCGCACCGTGTGCGCCATCGCCAGGGCGCCGCCGTCCGGCAGGTCGTCACGCGCCACCATGGTGATGACCGCGTGGCGGAGCCCCATCTGCACCACGGACTCGGCGACGCGGCGCGGCTCGTCGGCGTCCACGCTGCCGGGCAACCCGGTCTCCACGGAGCAGAAGCGGCAGCGCCGCGTGCATATATTGCCCAGTATCATGAAGGTGGCGGTGCCGTGCGTGCCCCAGCACTCGTGGATGTTGGGGCAGCGCGCCTCCTCGCATACGGTATGGAGCTTCTGTGAACGGACGATTTCGCGGACCTGGAAATAGCGCGGGTCGGATGACAGGCGCACCCGCAGCCACTCCGGCTTCGGCGTCATGAGCGGCACCATACTACACGCGGGCGACCGGCCGGCCGTCCAGGCCCGTTCCTTCTGGGACGACCTGCCGCGGCCGTTCTTCGTGGTGGCGCCGATGGCCAACGCCACCGACACCGCCTTCCGCCGCGTCATCACCGAGTGCTCGAGCCCGCACGCCGTCTACACGGAGTTCACGTCGGTGGCCGGCCTGTGCTCGCGCGGCGCGCCGCGGCTGATGGTCGACCTGGAGTTCGCCGAGTGCGAGCGGCCGGTGATCGCTCAGTTCTTCGGCTCGGTCCCGGAGCAGTTCCGGCGCTGCGCGGAGCTGGCGGTCGAGCTCGGCTTCGACGGGGTGGACATCAACATGGGCTGCCCCGACCGCGCCGTCCTGCGCCAGAAGGCCGGAGCCGCCCTGATCCGCGATCCCGACCTGGCGGTGGAGATCATCGACGCGACGCGGGCCGGCGCCGGCGATCTGCCGGTGTCGGTGAAGACCCGCATCGGGGACGCCTCCGACATCGTCGAGGAGTGGATCGGCCGGCTCCTGGGCGCGCGCCCGGCGGCGATCGCCATCCACGCCCGCACGATCAAGGAGCGTTCCGAGGTGCCCGCCCACTGGGACGCGGTGCGGCGGGCGTGCGAGCTGGCGCACGGCACGGGCGTGCCGATCGTCGGCAACGGCGACGTGCGCTCGCTGGAGCAGGGCCGCGCGCTGGCCGCCGAGACCGGCGCCGACGGCGTGATGATCGGCCGCGGCGTGTTCGGCAACCCCTGGCTGTTCTCCGCGGCCGGCGGTCCGGGCGACCTGCGCGTGGCGGTGGAGACGATGCTCGCGCACGCGCTGGTGTACGACCTGCTGTTCGCGGGCCGCAAGAACTTCGTCGACATGCGGCGCCACTTCAAGGCCTACGTCGGCGGCTTTCATGGCGCCAGGCGGCTGCGCATGGAGCTGATGGAGACCCGCTCGGTGGCCGACGTGGAGCGGATCGTCGGCCCCGTGATCGGCGCGGAGTCGCTGCGGCGGGCGCACGATCGGGCGCACGCGCTGGCCTCGGCCGATGCCTGGGCGACCCGCCGAAACGGCGCCGTCGAGTTGACGGTGAAAACGGCCGGTTAGTATCCTCACGGCCAAATCCAGACCCGAAACAGGAGTCTACCCATGGCCTTCTCGGTCCCACCCCTCACCTACGCATACGACGCCCTCGAGCCGCACATCGACGAGCAGACGATGCGGATTCACCACGACAAGCACCACGACGCCTACGTCGGCAAGCTGAACGACGCGGTCGCCGGCACCGACCTGGAGAGCCAGTCGATCGAGTCGATCCTCAGCAACCTGGGCGCGGTGCCCGACGGCAAGCGCGCCGCGGTGCAGAACCAGGGTGGCGGCCACGCCAACCACACGCTGTTCTGGACCGTGATCGGCCCCAACGGCGGCGGTGCCCCCTCCGGCGACCTGGCCGGCGCGATCGACGCGGCCTTCGGCAGCTTCGACGGCTTCAAGGAGGCGTTCACGGACGCGGCCACCACCCGCTTCGGCTCCGGCTGGGCATGGCTGGTGGTCAAGGCTGGCGGCGGCCTGGCGGTCTACAGCACCGGCAATCAGGACAGCCCCCTGTCCCAGGGCGACACGCCGATCCTGGGCATCGACGTGTGGGAGCACGCCTACTACCTGAACTACCAGAACCGGCGCCCCGACTACATCACCGCGTTCTACAACGTGATCGACTGGGCCGCGGTCGCCGAGCGCTACGCAGCGGCGGGCTGAGGCAACCCCTGAGCACGACGGACAGCGCGGCCGGGAACGGCGCCGACGGGAACGGCCGCACGGAAAACGTCGTCATTGTCGGCTCGGGTCCGGCCGGGCACACGGCGGCCATCTACGCCGGCCGCGCCCTGCTGGACCCGTTGCTGTACGAGGGCTTCATGGCCGGCGGCGTGGCGGCCGGCGGCCAGCTCACCACCACCACCGACGTCGAGAACTATCCCGGCTTCCCGACCGGTGTCGGCGGCATAGAGCTCACCGAGCTCTACCGCCAGCAGTCGGTGAACTGCGGCGCCCGCATCGAGACGGTCACCGTCGACCGCGTGGACCTGAGCGAGCGCCCGTTCACGGTGGTCGCCGACGGCGAGAGCGTGCGGGCGCGCACCCTCATCATCGCCACCGGCGCCACCGCCAAGCGGCTGGAGGTGCCGGGCACGGAGCGGCTGTGGCAGAAGGGGATCTCCGCGTGCGCGGTATGTGACGGCGCGCTGCCGGTGTTCCGCGACAAGCCGCTGGTCGTGATCGGCGGCGGAGACACCGCCTGCGAGGAGTCGCTGTTCCTGACCCGCTACGGTTCCTCGGTGACCATCCTGGTGCGGCGCGACATGATGCGCGCCTCCAAGACCATGCAGCAGCGGGTGCTTGCGAACGACAAGATCAGCATCTCCTGGCAGACGGAGCTGGTCGAGGTGCTCGGCGACCAGTTGCTGGCCGGGGTGCGCGTGCACGACAAGGCCGCGGGCCAGGAGCGCGAGATGGAGGCCGGCGGCCTCTTCTTCGCCATCGGTCACCAGCCAAACACCGAGTTCCTGGAAGGCCAGCTCGACACCGACGACACCGGCTACGTGCTCACCGCCGCCGACAGCACCGCCACCAGCGTGGCCGGCGTGTTCGCCTGCGGGGACGTCCAGGACAAGGTCTACCGCCAGGCGGTCACCGCCGCCGGCACCGGCTGCATGGCCGCCCTCGAAGCCGAGCGCTTCCTGGACGCTCACGGATAGCGGCCGAACCATGGCGCTGGAGATCGTCCAGGGCGACCTGTCGTGGAGCGGCGAGCACTGGATCTGCATGATCCGCGAGCCGGGCTCGGACGAAACGTCGGTGGTCAGCCACTACCACCTGCGCGTCTCCCCGGCCGGGCCGGGTAACGTGGCGGTCATTCACGTGCCGGGCGTGGACGGCGCGCACGTGATCGCCACCGACAACGACGACGCGGCCACGTTCGCCAGGGAGCGGTTCTTCGCCGGCCGGTCGGACTACCACCACGGCGACCTGCCGGTGCGGCAGGCCACATTCGAGCGCACCGGTGAGGGACAGCCAGGGTCCGGCTGGCGATACCGGTTCGCCGGCACCGAGGTATCCGCGCGCTGGTTCGTGGCGGAGCCGCCGGTCGTCGCGCACGGCCACCTGCGCCCCGGCGACTGGTGCTTCACCGTGCTGTACTTCGCCGAAGAGGCGGAGATCCATCTGAACGGACGCCGCGTGCCGGGCACGCCGTTCACACGCGACATCTGGCGCTCTTCCATCGGCGGCGACCGCAGCTCCTGCGTCTACGCCCTGGCCGAGACCTTCCTGGATACGGAGTAGGAATATCTGGGCGGTTGCGGCTCAGGCCGCTGCCGGAGCGTCTGCGTCAGGCATCCGCCACTTCGAACGCCGTTACGTTGCGCGTGTCACGGCTGAACTCGACCCCGATCAGGTGGATCGGCTCGCCGCGAGCACGGTACTTGTCTGCGTATCCCCGCGCCTGCAACTGCGCTAGGGCGGAGCCCGGCGAGGCCATCTCCGCCACCTTGAACTCGAACAGATAGACGTGCCCACCGGCGCGCACCGCCATATCCAGCCGGCCGTGGCTGCTCGACTCCTCCACCGCGACCTCGTATCCCAGCGCCACGAAGTAGGAATAGAACACGCTCGCGTAGTAGCCCTCGTACCTCGCGATATCATTGTTGGTGTACCACTCGTACGGGATGCTCGAGAAGAACGCGTGGAACAGCTCCCGCAATCCCTCGCAATCGTGCGCCGCCAGCAGCCGCTCCAGGCGGATGCTGTTCGCCGTCTGCTGCGTGGTGTCCTGGACCAGATGGCGCAGCAGAACCCGATTGAGGCTTTGCCGAACTTCCCGGTTCGGATAGCCCAGGCGGTACAGCGCCTCGCCGCCCAGCTCCTCCTCTCCCGTGATCGTCAGATAGCCGGTCTGGAACAGCAGCGCCTCCGTGCCGATGCGATCCACGTCGAACGCCGACAGCAACTCCTCCGTGCTCACCGTCCGATCCAGTGATACCGAGGAGACCCCGCGGTCGAACATCGTCTCCACCAGAAACGCCGGCGTCCCGGTCTCGAACCAGTGGCCCTTGAATTCGCGGCTATCGAACAACAGCAGCGCGTCGTACGGGTTGTACACCTTCTCCGCGCCGCGCCAGCCGTAGCCGTTGTACCACTCGCGCACCCGCTCGCGGTCCAGCCCGGCAAGTTCCGGCGTGAACACCGTGTCCAGGTCCCGTTCGGTGTAGCCGCAGATCGCCGAGTAGCGCCGATCGAGGGTGATGTCGGTGAGGTTGTTCAATTGCGAGAACAGGTTGACCTTGGAGAACTTGCTGATGCCGGTGAGGAACGTGAAGCGCACGTGTGCGTCGCACGACTTGATCACGCCGTACAGGCCGCGCAGGTAGTCGCGGTTGGTCCGCGCCGCCTCCGCGTCCTCCAGGGCGTCCAGGATCGGCTTGTCGTACTCGTCGACCAGCACCACGACCCGCTGCCCGGTCCGCTCATGCAGCGCTTCCAGCAAGTACGCGAAGCGTCCGGGCGCCGTCAGGTACTCGGTCGCCACGCCCGTGCGACGCTCGGCGGCGGCGAGTTGCTCCATGACGTTGGCTTCCAGCAGACCGGGATCCCTGAAGTTCCCGCGGCCGAAGTCCAGATGGACCACCGGGTGGCGCTGCGACCAGTCGTGGCCGTCGTGGATGTACAGGCCCTCGAACAGCTCCTGGTTGCCCTCGAACAACTCCTTCAGCGTATCCAGGAACAGGCTCTTGCCGAACCGCCGCGGACGCGACAGGAAATAGTGGGTGCCTCCTGCGAGGAGCTGAGCTATGTACGGGGTCTTGTCCACGTAGTAGCAGTCCTGCTCCCGCAGCTTGCTGAACGTCTGCATCCCGATCGGCAGTCGGCGCCTGGTCACCGCGCCATCCTACGTCGCCACCGGCAGCCGCTCCAAACCTCCGGCCGCGGCCGGGCGCGCCGAGGCACGGAGCCGGATCGGTTGCTACAGTGACCGAAGGAGCCGAGTGGCGATCGATGACTGAGTCGAGACCAGCATGCCGCGTCGGCGTCGACATCGGCGGGACCTTCACCGACGTCGTCGCCCTGACCGAGGGCGGCCGGTCCGCCGTGGTCAAGGTGGCGAGCACCCCGGACGACTACGGCCGTGGCGTGCTGCGCGGCCTCGCGGACGCGCTGGCCGAGCTGGACCTGCCCGCCGCCGGCGTGGCCGAGATCGTGCACGGCTTCACGGTCGCGACCAACGCCATCCTGGAGGGCAAGGGCGCGGCGCTGGCGCTGATCACCACCGAGGGGTTCCGCGACGTGCTGGAGATCGCCCGGCTGCGCACGCCCCGGCTCTACGACCTCTACTACCGCAAGCCGCCGCCGCTGGTGGAGCGGCGCCTGCGCCTGGAGGTGCGCGAGCGCGTCGATGCGCACGGCCGGGTGCTCGCACCGCTCGACGCCGGTGACGTGGAGCGCGCGGTGGCTGCGGTACGGGACTCGGGCGTCTCCTCCGTGGCGGTGTCCCTGCTGCACTCCTACGCCAATCCCGAGCACGAGCAGCGCATGGGCGAGGCGCTCCGCGCCGCGTTGCCCGCCATGGATGTCTCCCTGTCCAGCGAGCTGCTGCCGGAAGCGCGCGAGTACGAGCGCACCAGCACGACCGTCATCAACGGCTACATCCGACCGGTCGTGGAGCGCTACCTGCAGCGGCTGGTCGCCGAGCTGCGCCGCGCCGGCACGCACGCGCCGGTGACCGTGATGCAGTCCAACGGCGGGCTGATGCCGGTCGAGCTGGCCGCGCGCAAGCCCATGTACTGCATCGAGTCGGGGCCGGCCGCCGGGGTGATCGGCGCCGCCGAGATGGGCGCCCGCCTCGGCCAGGCCGACCTGATCACCTTCGACATGGGCGGCACCACGGCCAAGGCGTCGATCGTCGAGGGCAACCAGGTACTGCTGGCGCCCGAGTGCGAGGTCGGCGGCGGCATGAACGCCGGCCACCGCCTGCTGCGCGGCGCCGGCTACGTGCTGCGCGTGCCGACCATCGACATCGCCGAGGTGTCCGCCGGCGGCGGCAGCATCGCCTGGGTGGACCGTGCGGGAGGCCTGCAGATCGGGCCCCACTCCTCCGGCGCGGTGCCCGGACCGGTCTGCTACGGCGCGGGCGGCACCGAGCCGACCGTCTCCGACGCCGACGTGGCGCTGGGTTTCCTGAATCCCGAGCACCTGCTCGGCGGCACCTTCCCGATCGACGCCGAGCGGGCGCGCGCGGCACTGCGCGAGCGGCTGGCGGAGCCGGCCGGCCTCACGGAGACCGAGGCGGCCTGGGGCGTGCACACCCTGGCCAACGTGAAGATGGGCGGCGCACTGCGCGCGGTCTCCAGCGAGCGCGGGCGCGACCCGCGGCGCTTCGCGATGATCGCCTTCGGCGGCAGCGGGCCCGTGCACGCGGCCGGCCTGGCGGCGAGCCTGGGCATCGCCCGCGTGATCGTCCCGCGGTCGCCCGGCGTGTTCAGCGCCTTCGGGCTGCTGTTCGCGGAGGTCGAGCACCACTTCGTGCAGACCCTCAACCAGCCGCTGGCGGCGATCGACGTGGAGCGGGCCAACGCGATCCTGGACCGCATCGGCGGCGAGTGCCGGGCGCTGCTGGCCCGCGAAGGGTTCGACGGGGCACGGCAGCAGTTGCAGATCCAGATGGACGCGAAGTACGAGGGCCAGACCTCGGAGCTCACCGTCGACCTGCCGGTCGAGCGCTTCGGCGCTGCGGAGCTGCCGGCGATCGAGTCCGCGTTCACGCGCGAGCACCGGCGCACCTACGGCTACAGCGTCCCGGAGCCGGTGCAGGTCGCGAGCCTGCGGGTGATCGGCCGCGGCGTCGGGGACCGGAACGGCTCGCCGGACGACCCCGACCCCGGCGACGGTCTGACCGCCTCGGGACCGGCGCGCCCGCCGGCCGACCGCCGCGTCTACTTCGGCCCCGGCCACGGCTGGCTGGACACGCCCGTGGTGGACCGTCCCGCGCTGCGCTCCGGAGCCATCTCCGGCCCGCTGATCGTCGAGGAGTACGACTCGACCACGGTAGTGCCGCCCGGCTGGCGCGCGGCCGCGGCCGACCAAGGCTGCATGACCCTGGAGGCGGACTGATGGCAGAGCAATCCACGGCCCGCGATTCGGTCACCCGTGAGGTCATCCGCAGCTCGCTGGTGTCCGCCGCCGACAGCATGGCCGTGACCGTGGTGCGCACCGCCCGCTCGGCCGTCGTCAAGGACGGCATGGACTTCTCCACTGCCGTGTTCAACGCCGCCGGCGGGCAGGTGGCCCAGGGGCTGACCCTGCCGTTCCACATGGGAGCCATGCAGCCGGCTCTGGACGGCGTCCTCGCCGTATTCGAGGGAAACGTCGAGCCGGGGGACATCCTCGCCAGCAACGACCCCTACTCCGGCGCCAGCCACCTGCCCGACATCTTCCTGTTCAAGCCCGTGTTCGCCGAACGCACCCTCATTGCGTGGCTGTGCGTGATCGCCCACCACACCGACATCGGCGGCCGCGTGGCCGGCGGCAACGCCTGCGACAACACCGAGATCTACCAGGAGGGGCTGCGCCTGCCGCCGCTCAAGCTCATCGCCGCCGGTCAGCGCAACGACGCCGTGTGGCGGATCATCGGCAGCAACGTCCGCGTGCCGTCGCTCGTGCACGGCGACCTGCTGGCGCAGGTCGCGGCGCTGGAGCAAGGCGAGCAGGACCTGCTGGCGCTTGCCGACGACCACGGCACCGCGGGGCTCGACGGCTACATGGGCGACATCATCGAGCACACCGAGCGGCGCACCCGCGCCGAGATCGCCGCCCTGCCGGACGGCTCCTGGAGCTTCTCCGACTTCATCGACGGCGACGGCATCCGCCCGGAGCCGATCGAGATCCGGGTGCGGGTGACCATCGCCGGCGACGAGCTCACCGCCGACTTCACCGGCACCTCGCCGCAGGCGACCGGCTCCATCAACCCCAACCTGCCCTACACCACCTCGGCGGTGTACGCCGTGCTCAAGACTCTCACCGATCCTGCCATCGACGCCAACGCCGGCTTCTTCCGGCCCATCACGGTGCGCGCGCCGCCCGGCTGCTTCGTCAATCCTCAGCACCCCGCCGCGGTCGCCGCCCGCGGGCTGGGTGGCTTCCGCATCGCGCAGGCCGTGTTCGGGGCGCTGGCCAAGGCGTTGCCCGACCGCGTGCCGGCCGCTTGGGGCGGCGGCGAGTTCGGGGTCAGCTTCGGCGGCTACTACCCGGACGGCCGCGCCTTCGTGTTCCTGGAGTTCAACAACGACGGCCCGCGCGGCGGCGGGCCGCACGCCGACGGCGCCGACGGCCTGACCGCGCCCGTGCACAACATGGCCAACACTCCGATCGAGACCATCGAAGCCTCGCAGCCGCTGCTCATCCTTCGCTACGGCTTCGTGCCCGACACCGGCGGCCCCGGCCGCTTCCGCGGCGGCCTGGGGCTGATGCGCGAGTACGAAGTCACCCACGACGAGGCGACCCTGCAGATCCGCTCCGACCGCGCCCGCTTCCTGCCCTGGGGCACTCAGGGCGGCTCACCCGGCTCGGCCGGCGCCAACCTGCTCAACCCGGACCGCTCCGACAGCGGCGAACGGCTGCCGGGCAAGTTCCTGCGCACCCTCGAGCGCGGCGACGTCTACCGCCTGGTCCAGCCGGGCGGCGGCGGCTACGGCGACCCGCTGGACCGCGACCCCGAGGCGGTGCGGGAGGACGCCGCACAGGGCAAGATCACCGCCGCCCACGCGCGCGACGCCTACGGCGTGGTGCTGGATGAAGCCGGCGGCGTCGACGCGACCGCGACGACCGCGCTCCGGGAGCGCCTCACGCATGAGCGGGGACCGCTCGTCACCGAGCCGCGCGTCGCGCGCGCCATGGAAGGACCCGCCGTCCGCGGAGACGGACCAGAGAGATAGCAACGACGCCCGCGCTGCGCCGTGCCGGGGCGAACCAACATTCGACCGAAACGGTGGGGAGAGAGCGGCAAGTCAGAAGGCTCGTCGGCGAGAGGTCAACTGCCGGCCCATGCCTCATACAGACGGTCGATCTGGCGGACCACGCGTTGGAGGCGAGCGGTGTGGCGCCGCTCGGCGGTGCGGTCGCCGGACTGCAGGGCCTCGGAGACCTGACGCTCAAGTTCCTGCGTCTCACTCTCCAGGCGCTCGATGCGGGCCTCCGTCGAGGGTTCGATCGGCTTCCTCTTGCGCCCGTCGCCGGCCGGGACCGCCGGACTCTCGCGCCGTTTGCGCCACGCCCAGTACTCGGAGAACCCGCCCACGAAGCGGTGCAGCCCGTGATCGCGCACCTCGACCACGGCGGTGGCGACCTTGTCCAGAAGGTAGCGGTCGTGGCTGACCACCAGGACGGTGCCGGAGTAGTCGACCAGCGCGTCCTCGATCGCCTCGCATGAGGGGATGTCCATGTGGTTGGTCGGCTCGTCCAGGATCAGGAAGCTGGCCTTGCGCTGGACCGCGGCGGCGAGTTGCAGGCGGTTACGCTCTCCTCCGGACAGGGCGCCTACCGGCTTGTCCAGGTCGTCCCACCCGAACAGGTATCCGCTCAACGCAACCAGGACCGCCTGCCGGTTCCCCAAGCCCATGGCGAGGAAGGCCTCCAGGATCGTCTGCTCCTCCTCCAGCGTCTCCTGATGCTGGGCGCAGTAGCCGATCTTCAGGCTCGGGCCGACCCGCAGCACCGGATGCTCCCAGTCCCCGTGCGCGACGATGTCGCGTAGCAGGGTGCTCTTGCCGCACCCGTTCGGACCGACCAGCGCGAGCCGCTCGCCGCAGGCGATCTCCAGGTGGGCGTCCCGGAACAGCACGCGATCGTCGAAGCTCCGCCGGTAGCCGATCACCTGCAGCGCGACGTTCGCCCGGCTCTCGGCATCCGGCAGCACCACGGAGACGGCAGCGTCCTTCACGTCGGGCCGCGCCACGGCCCGGTTCTCCTCCCGCGCGAGCTGAGTGCGGCGCGCCCGCAGGCGCTTGCCGTGCGCCTTGTCGGTGCGCACCGCCGCGATGGCCGCCAGGCGGGCGACCAGCGCCTCGAGCTGGGCGAGCCGCTTCTGCGATGCGACGTAGTCGGCCCGCTGGGCCACCAGTGCCTGCAAGCGGGTCAACTGGTAGTCGGAGTAGTTCCCCGCGTACTCCCGGACGCGGCCTGCCTTGAGCTCCAGGATGCGCGTGACGGTGCGGTCGAGCAGGCGGCGGTTGTGCGACACCAGCAACACGGCTCCCGCAAAGGTGACGAGCGCCTCCTCCAGCCACTCCAGGCCGGCGTAGTCCAGGTGGTTGCCCGGCTCGTCCAGGACCAGCAGACCCGGGTCCATCATCAGCGCGCGGGCGAGCGCCAGCAGGTTCCGTTCGCCGCCGGAGAGCTGCCCCACGGTCGCCGCGACGGCGTGGGTCAGTCCGACGTGCTGCAGGACGCGATCGGCCTGCCAGCCCGCCTGGTCGCCGCCGGCCGCGTCATACCGATCCCGTGCAGCCTGGTAGCGCCACAGGGCATCGGCCATCTGCCGGTCGGCGGCCTCGGCAAGCGCGCGCTCGGCAGCCCGCACCGCCTCCTCCACGGGCGCCACCTGACCCAGCAGGAAGTCCCGCACCTTCATCGCCGGCGGGGCTTCCAACTGCTGCGGCAGGTGCCCGATCTTGAGGTCCGGGCCTACCACGACGCTGCCCGCGCTGGGCCGCTGCGCGCCCAGCAGCA
Organism: Spirochaetaceae bacterium; assembly: GCA_028818385.1. The sequence goes on along the minus strand of JAPPNY010000235.1, from coordinate 36,652 downwards.
GGTGCAGGGCCGTGGACTTGCCGGCGCCGTTCGCCCCGATCAGCCCTACCCGGTCACCGGGATTAATCTGGAACGAGATGTCCGTCAGGACATCATGGCCACCGTAGTGCTTGGATACATGGTGAAAGCTCGCCACCGATCTGCTCTCGTTCGGCCCATGCCGCGCATCGCGACTCCAACCGACCCCGGAACGACGCGTGATGACCCGCCTTCCTCGATGAGACCTTACCACGCGAACTCTCCCGAGTCATTTCTGCGGGACGTCGAATAGCATCGTCGCTATCTGTATCTCCTGGCCCCGATCCGACGGCTTGACAAAGGTGTATCGCGAGTCCCCATTCGGATCGTGCGCGCGCGTCGTCCGGTGTTCCACTCTGCCTTCCATAATCTCATGCATCTTTCGTCTAACCGCGGACGACTCCCTCTGCTTGTTGAAGATCACGAGCGCACACTTTGTGTCTCGCCAGGTCACGTAACCAAGCAACTGATCGACAGTATCGGAAAAGACCTTCGGCCCTCGCCAGAATTTGCACTCAGCGATGAACACATTTCGGTCGTCAACGCGAATGAGAATGTCGGTCCTCCCAAGCGAATTGAACGTCTCTCCGGTGGCCAGACCTTCATAGTGCCCGTTGAGCTGAATCAGGCAGTGCATCCGAATGGCCTCTTCGTCGAGTCCTGCGAACGAATCTGGACTCCTCTCGATAACTAACGACATACTCTTCAGAACGCTGAGGATGTGCTCGTACACTTCCTGCTCTATTATTGGCTCCGGATTGATATTCCCTGTCGCGACTGACGGGCGTCGAACCGGCGAGTTGCGCCTCTTGGTTGGAACGACAACACTTCTGGTGCGGCCCTGCGCCGGATTGGGATTCCGAGACGTGCAATTGCGCCGACGGCCGCCTTCGCCACAGTCAACTTCCGATGCAGAGCTTCCAGCACCTCTCGAGACGCGTCCTGGTTGTGCCTTTCCACGTCCTTTGAAAGCGTTGCGACCGCGCCGTCTAGCGACTCTACCGCCCGCTCTATGTCTACCTTCAACCGCTCGGCATCCGGTGCATCGTCCGCGAACTCACAGCTGAAAACGACCACCCCATCGCGGACTTCAATTGGCGGATATCCCGAAATACTGAAGCTCGATGGCTGTACCCTCCATAGGTCAGGGTCACCCGTAAACGGGACCGCAATGTCCAGCACTGTGCCCTTTACTAGAATAGGCCCGTTGCCGAATCCTGCACGACGGAAACCGTGGCTTACGTCGATCTGCGTGCCTTCCTGCTTGTCGATGTAGTACTCGCTGGAGCAAAGCGTGAGAGGCTCAATTCTTACCTTCGATACATAGTACTCCTCAAGCTCAACCAGGGCAGCATTCAGTACGTAGTCGCTCTCCAGAGTCTCGATTTCGCGGACCGTCCTTTCGACGATACCTCGTAGGGTGGACGACGCACTCCCGTCTCTAAACGGTCGAATGCGCATGACTCAGACCACCCATCTGGATAGGAGCGATAGAGTACACCCCTTCGGCCCTGGCGTCAACGCCACGCCAAGCAGCAACTCCGGTCACGCCTCCATTCACCGGCGGCCTCACGCCTGCACGTCCGCGCGTTGCCTCTCTGCCCGCACGTGTCAGATCCGATCGTCCCCTTCGGCCGACTGGCCCACCCACGATGATGTGATAAGATGCAAACCATGTACGACCACATCAAGAGAGAGACCCTGGCGCCATACTATCAGGACCACTTCGACAACGATGGGCAGCGTTTCGTCGCTTGGTACGTTCAGAATATTCACCGGCGCGACATGATCGGCACCCGAGAAGACGTCACCGACGGCCCCGATGACAAACAGATCGACGCTGTTGTGGTGGATGACGAGGCATCTACCGTCTTTGTTATGCAGGGCAAGTTCCTTGCCGAAAGCACTGTAGACGCCCAGCCGCTACGCGAAGTTCTCTCCTCCTGGGTACAGCTCAAGAATATCGTCCGCTTGCAGGAGACTGGAAACCAAAAGCTCAAGCGCCGCCTACCAGAGGTTGCTACTGCCCTCGAAGATGAGTACAGCGTGTCGTTTGAACTTCTCACAACAGGCAGCCTTACCCCTGCTGCGCAAGACGACCTGGCTGCATTTCAGCAAGAACTCGCTGACGACGACGACTTCCCGGCCGAGATTCACATCATTGATCCCGACGAGATGACGACGGTACGACATGGCTTTGGAACAAACGAACCCACTCCTAAGCCACAAGCTCCAGCTCGAGAACGGAAAGTACATGGTGATGCAGGTCGGTGGCACGAACTGTGTCGTCGCGGCCCTGTCGCTCAAGGAGTGCATACGATTGCCAGGCATCAAGGACGGCACGCTGTTTCAGAAGAACGTCCGCCAATCGCTTGGGCTCAACAATCGAGTGAACAAGGGCATAAAGGCATCAATATATGGCAGTGACAGTGATGACTTTTTCTTTCGTCACAATGGTATCACAGCGTTGTGTGAAAGTGCCGAAATCGCGGACGGGACGCTCACCGTTAGAGGCATCAACGTAGTAAACGGATGCCAATCGCTAAACACCATTCTCTCCTGTAGCGAGCGAGTTAAGCAATTGAATCATGCATACGTTATGTTCCGCTTCTATGAGATTCCCGAACGAACTCGCGCCGACGGCATTAGTATCTGCACTAACTCCCAGAGCGCCGTCAAGCCCCGCGACCTGCGTAGCAATGATCGGCGGGTACTGTCAATCAAACGAGCCTTTGAGCAGAAGTACTCAAGAGCCCATTTCTTGACCAAACGAGGCGAAGAGGCACCGGCCGACAAGGATCCGTCGCTGGTCGTAGACTTGCTTGAACTCGGCAAGTGGCTGATGGCTTGGCACTCTCAGCGTCCGAATGTTTCGTACAGCGAGAACAAGATCTTTGACAAGCACTTCGAGCAACTCTTCAAGCGCGACTCCGAGTACGCGCCTGAGAACGTTTACGCCCTTCATCTTTGGATGAAGGAAATACGGAAGCGTTGGGGGACAGACAACCCTCTGAGCTTGAACGAGTCGCTATTGGCGATGCGTGGCTTCGCACCGTACCATCATCTCTACGCTGTGTCGCTCTTCTTTTGTCAGGTGAACGGAATTGGGCAGGGAGTGCCTATCCCTGCAGCAACGTTCGAGAAGGCGTACGAGACCGACTTCGTCGCTCAACTTGTCGACTCTGCGGGCACATGCCTGAACAGCGCGCTGGAGGCCGCGGCCAATGAGCCACAGCCGACGAACAGAGTCTTTAGCCCGCAGAACTGGATCAAGACCAAGGCATGCCTGGCCGGAATTCGTCAATCGATTGGGCAGTACTTCAACATGTTACCGGCGATGCCCGGGGGAGGCGAGCTGAGCCGTAAACTCCGGATCGCGTTGCAGATGCAAAACGGCCAGTTCGATGATCGTTGGGCAGCGGACTAGTGTCCGATGTTACCACCCCGGGGTAGTGGGGATCCGGCATCGCGGCGGAGATTGAGGACGGGCGTCCGGCGGGGCGACTTGCAGGACCGGGGCGCAACAGGATGCGAACTCGCGCTCCACCAGCCGAACGCATGTTCGTCGGGTCGAAGAAGGGGTGGGCGCACTGGGAAATACGGTCGTTGACGAGCGAATGTAGTCGCCGTGGGCAGTGGCTGGTCGATGTGCATCACTCACCTTGACGTGCGAACATGGATCACGCCGACGACTCGGCTGCACCCGCTTGACCAGGTTTCCTCTACCCTCCATGACGTTGGCGAAGCGACGGAGATGGGGCTATGCGGACCTGCCCTCGGCAAGGGACAGCAGGCTGTGCCAGCGAGATCACAGCGCGTGACGCGTCGCTTGTGCTGGTCGGATATGAAGACCGGGGGACTGCACTCCAGCGATGTCCGCTGCGCAACTTCAGGTACGATAGCATGATCCTCACCGCCCGCAAGCACCTCAAGACCGCCGCCATGGTCGCGGTTCGCTCGCTGGACGACCGGGGTTGGGCGATCGCCGTGGACTTCGGACTGCGCCTGCTGCGGGTCGTGTTCCTGCTGTCGCTGTGGCGGATGCTGCTGCCGGAGACGGGCGAGGTGTCCGGCATGACGCGCGCCGCGGTGCTTACCTACACGCTCGTCGCCGAGGCGTTCTCCGGACTGCTCGCGTCGCGCAGCGGCCTGGACGCGGCGCTCTGGCGCGGCGACATCGCCAACCGCTTCCTGCGTCCGGCCGGCATCTACGGGCAGTTCATGGCCGAGATGACAGGCGGCAGCGTCACCGGCCTGCTGCTGTTCGCGCTGCCGCTGTACTGCATCGCGCCGCTGCTGGGGGTCGATCCGCTGCCGGCAAGCGCCGCCGCGGCGGCGCTGTTCGTGGCCAGCCTGATCCTGGCCGTCTGCATCGGCGCCGCGCTCGACTTCATCTTCGCGGGCCTGATGGTCGTGTTGGAGCAGAACGTGTACTCGCTGATGCAGATAAGGAGCGCCGTCAGCGCCCTGCTCTCGGGGGCGGTCATCCCGCTGGCGCTGATGCCGTGGGGCATCGGCGAGGTCCTGGGCTACCTGCCGTTCGCGTCGCTGGCGTCGGCGCCCCTGCGCATCTACACCGGGACCGGCGATCCGGCGGTGCTGATCGCGCTGCAGGCGTTCTGGGTGGCCGTGCTCTGGCCGCTCGCGCACCTGACCTGGACCGTCAACCGCGAGCGGCTCGTCTCGCACGGAGGGTGAGGCGGTGCGCACGCTGACGATGCTCCTCGCCCGCTGGCGGGCACAGGCGCGGCTGGACTTCATGTGGATGACCCGCGACTTCCGCTTCTTCGCCATCAACGTGGTCTCCGACATCGTCCTCAACCTGGCCGGCGTCACCGCCGTCTTCCTGCTGGCCCAGCGGTTCGGCGGCATCGGCCCGTGGTCGCGCGACCAGATCCTCTTCATGCTCGGCTACGCGGCCCTGGTGCGCGGCATCCTGGAGGTGGGCTTCGGCTACAACGTCCTGGCCATCAGCCGCCGCATCGGCCGCGGCCAGCTCGATCACACGCTGGTGCAGCCGCAGCCGCTCTGGATGGCACTCCTGACCGAGGGGTTCATGCCGTTCTCGGGGCTGTGGCAACTGCTCACCGGCGCCGGCATCACGCTCTGGGCGATCCTGCAGCTTGACGCGGCGCTGTCCGCCGCCTGGTGGCTGACGCTGGCCGGCAGCCTCGCGGCGTCGTGCGTGGTCGTGCTCGCTTTCTCCTGGCTGTGGGGGAGCCTGGCATTCTGGGCGCCGGTCGCGGCCGAGGAAGTCTCGAGCCGGGCGTTCGGCTTCCTCTACCAGCTCAAGTCCTTTCCGCTCGACGGCTTGAGCTCCTTCCTGCTGGCCGGCATGCTGACCGTCCTGCCGGTCGGCTTCGTCGCGTGGTATCCGAGCCGGCAGCTTCTGGGCATCGCGCCGCCCGACTTCTGGCACACGCCGCTGGCGGCGCTCGCCGTGTTGCTGGTGGCGGCGTTCGTCTTCAGGAGAGGACTGAAGCACTATGCACGGACAGGATCGCAACGCTACGTCGGCTGGGGACATCGCGGTTAGGCTGACCGGCGTCGACAAGACCTTCCATCAGCGGCAGCGCTCGGAGCAGGTCCGCGACGTCTTCAGGAACCTCTTCCGCCCGGTCGTCCGCGAGGTCCACGCGCTGCGGGGGATCGACCTCGCCATCCGCCACGGGGAGATCGTCGCCTACGCCGGCCCCAACGGCGCGGGCAAATCGACGACGGTCAAACTCCTCTCCAGCGTGCTTGCGCCGACCGCCGGCACGGTCCGCTGCCTGGGCATGGACCCCATGCAGGACCGGGTCCGCTACGTGGGACGCATCGGCGTGGTCTTCGGGCAGCGCACGGAACTCTGGTGGGACCAGCCGGTCGCGGCCAGCTTCGAGTGGAAGCGCGTGGTCTGGAACATCCCGCGCGACCGCTACGAGTCCATGCTCGCCTTCGTCACGGATTTGCTGGGTATCGGCGAGTTCTTCCACACCCTGGCGCGGCAGCTCAGCCTGGGCCAGAAGATGCGCGCCGACCTGGCGCTCATGCTCATGCACGAGCCGGAGATCCTGTTCCTGGACGAGCCGACCATCGGCGTCGACGTGCTGGCAAAGCGCAACATCCTGCAGTTCGTCAAGGACCTCAACCGCGAGAAAGGGGTCACCGTGATGATCACCAGCCACGACATGGACGAGCTGGAGCAGCTCGCCGGCCGCATCGTCATGATCGACAGGGGCCGCATCGCCTTCGACGGCGACTTCGGGGCGTTGCGCCGCGAGTTCGGCGACCGCCGCCACCTGGTCCTGGAGACCGCCGACACCGCGCCGCCGCGGCTGGCCGGCGTGCGCCACGTCCGCAGCGAGGGCAGCCGGCACCACTTCACCTTCGACGCCGCGCGCACGCCGATCCCGGCGCTCCTGCAGCAGGCGGCCGAGCAGACCACCATCCGCGACGTGGAGACGCACCGCTCGCGCATCGATGACGTGATCGCGGATATGTATGAACATTGGGATTCCGACAAAGGAGGGAGCGGCGATGGCGGAGACGATGTGGCGAGCGGCCAAGGGTGAGGGCGTGGGAAACGTCTTCCTGGAGCAGGTGCCGGTACCCGAGCCGGGACCGGAGGAGGTGCTGACGCGGACCCGCGTCAGCCTGATCAGCCGCGGCTCGGAGCTGTGGCGACGCTACGTGATGGAGGGGCCGGTGAGCCCGAGCTCCATGGGGTACTCCACCACCGGGATCGTCGAGGCGGCCGGTGACGGCGTGAGGGGCTTCGCAACCGGCGACCGGGTCGTGGCCACCGCCCCGCACGCCGAGTACTCGCTGTGCTCGCTGGCAGCCGATGCGCGCGCCGACCGCCTGCACCGGCTGCATCCGGAGCTCTCCTTCGAGCAGGGGACGTTCCATCCGCTCGCCAGCAGCGGCGCCGGGTGGGCGCAGGCGCTCGAGATCACCGCGGACGACCGCGTCGCCGTGCTCGGCCAGGGTCTGGTGGGCAGCCTGGTCATGCAGTTCGCCCGGCGCTTCCGGCCGGCCCAGCTCATCGCCGTCGATACGCTGGAGATCCGCTGCCGCATCGCCCGCGAGGTAGGTGCGCCCGAGGTCGTGCACGCGGGCGAAGAGGATCCGGTGGAGGCGGTGCGGCGGCTCACCGGCGGCGAGGGGGCGAGCATCGTCGTCGACTGCGTCGGCGGGCCGCCCGGCATCGCCTCCTTCGAGCAGGCGCAGAAGATGCTCGCCCCCGGAGGGCTCATCCAGGTGAACGCCAAGTACCAGAACGCGCCGCTGCCGCTCGACGTCGACAGCTTCCAGGGCAAGCGCGTGCTGGTCAGCTTTCCGCCGACCGCCGACCGCGCCGCGATGGCCAGCACCGCGATGGCGGCCATGGCCGCGGGCGAGGTGCAGGTGGAGCCGCTGGTCACCCACCGCTTGCCCGGCCGCGATCTGAAGGCCGGCTACGACCTGCTCTATGAACACCCGGAGCAGGCGCTGGGCGTGCTGTTCTCCTGGGAGTGACCGACCCCTTGTCAAACGGCGGCGCGCCGGTGCTGGAGGTGCGCAACCTCTCCAAGCGCTTCGACATGACGCAGGCGCTGGACGACGTGTCGCTGAGGCTCCACGCAGGCGAGATCCACGCGCTGGTGGGGGAGAACGGCGCCGGCAAGTCGACCCTGATCAAGATCCTGACCGGGGTCGTGCAGAGCGACGCGGGGGAGGTCTTCGTCGAAGGGGAGGCGGTCCACCTGGCCAACGCGCAGGAGGCGCAGGCGGCCGGGCTGGCCGCCGTCTACCAGGAACCGTTGCTGTTCCCGGACCTGGACGTGGCCGAGAACATCTTCATCACCCACCGCGAGCAGGGACTGCTGACCAACTGGCGGCGCATGTACGCGGAGGCCGAGGAGATCCTGGCGAGCCTGGGCGTCCGGCTCGACGTGCGTGCCCCTGCCCGAGGACTCACCCTGGCCGCGCAGCAGGCGGTGGAGATCGCGAAGGCGATCTCGCTGGAGGTGAAGGTCCTGATCATGGACGAGCCTACCGCGTCGCTCTCCGAGCACGAGGTCGGGCAGCTCTTCCGGGCGGCCCGCCAGTTGCGCGACCGGGGCGTGACCGTGCTGTTCATCACCCACCGGCTGGAAGAGGTGTTCCAGATCGCGGACCGGATCACCGTGCTGCGCGACGGCGAGCACGTCTCCACGCGCCCGGCGCCAAAGGTGACCCGTGAGCTCCTCATCCGCGACATGGTCGGCCGGGAGGTGGACCAGTTCTACGGGGTCGTCCATGAGCGGACCGTCGGCGAGCGGGTGTGCTGCGTGCGTGGCCTGGGCCGGGAGGGGGTGTTCTCCGGGATCGACTTCGACCTGCACGCGGGCGAGGTGCTGGGGTTCGCCGGGCTGGTCGGGTCGCGCCGGACGGACGTGGGCCTGGCGCTGTTCGGCATGCAGCCGGCCGACCACGGCACCATCGAGATCGGCGGCCGGGAGCGGCGCCTCGCCTCGCCGCGGGCGGCCCAGCAGGCCGGCGTGGCCTACATGACCGAGGACCGCCGCAAGTTCGGGCTGGCCATGCCGCTGTCGATCACGGCCAACATCACGCTGCCGGTGCTGCGCCGCTACCTGTCCCGGTTCGGCCTCATCCGCCGGGCCGCCGAAGAGGAAGCGGCCGAGGAGTTCCGGCAGCGGCTGCAGATCAAGGCGCCGTCCACCATGCACGTGGTCGCCAAGCTGTCCGGCGGCAACCAGCAGAAGGTGATGTTCGGCAAGTGGCTGAACACCCGGCCCAGGATCCTGGTCCTGGACGAGCCGACCCGCGGGATCGACGTCGGCGCCAAGGCCGAGGTGCACGCCATGGTGCGGGAGCTAGCCGAGCAGGGGATGGCCATCCTCTTCATTTCCTCCGACCTGCCGGAGGTGCTGGCGATGAGCGACCGCATCCTGGTCATGCGCGAGGGGCGGCAGATGGGCATCCTGGAACGGGAGGAGGCCACCCAGGAGGCGGTCATGTCCCTCGCGACCGGCGAACGGGAGCGGACGGCGGACGCCGCAGCAGGGGGCGTGACGCCGTGAGACTCCGCGCCGGCCGCCTGCGCGCCGAGACCCGGCGCGAGGGCGTGCTGGTACTGCTCATCGTGCTGGTGCTGGTCGGCTTCTCGCTGATCATCCAGAACTACCTGAGCGCCCGGCTGTTCAACCGGGTGTCGGCGAGCGTCACGATCCTGGCCATCCTGGCCATCGGCCAGACGCTGGTGGTGCTGACCCGCAACATCGACCTCTCCGTGGGCTCCGTCGTCGGCTTCACCGCCTACTTCGTCGGCCAGCAGCTCTCGCTCGCCAACGACATCCCCCCGCTGGTGGCGGTGCTGATGTGCGTCGGCATCGGGGCCGGGCTGGGAGCCTGCAACGGCGCCATCGTCGCCTGGTGCCGGGTGCCCGCGATCATCGTCACGCTCGGCACCCTCGCCCTCTTCCGCACCGTGCTGGTCGAGTTCTCCGACGCGCAGACCATCCTCACCGTCAACCTGCCGCAGTGGCTGGTCGATCTGCCGCGCCTCAACGTGGTCAGCTTCGGGCGCCTGCACCTGCGGGTGGTGGTGGTCGTCATGCTGGGGGTGGCCGTGTTCTTCCAGCTCCTGCTCAAGTACTCGTCGTTCGGCCGCCGGCTGTACGCCATCGGCTCCAACCCGGAGGCCGCCCACCACGCCGGGTTTCCCACCCGCGGGCTGGTGTTCACGGCGTTCACGCTGTGCGGGGCGCTGGCGGGACTGGCCGGATTCCTGTTCCTGGCCCGCTTCGGCAACATCACCGTGGTCGCCGGCCTCGGCCTGGAGCTCAAGTCGGTGGCCGCGGTGGTGGTGGGCGGCGTGAACATCTTCGGCGGCGCCGGCAGCGTGCTCGGCGCCGTGCTGGGAGCGATCCTGATCGACCTGCTGGAGAACAGCCTGATCCGCTCGCTGCAGGTGAGCGAGTTCCTGCGCGACGCGCTGCTCGGCCTGCTGATCCTGGTCTCGGTGGCCGTCGACAGCCTGCTCATGAAGCGGAGGCGCAACTCGTGAGCGGCGGCGGACCCGCGGGATTGGCGGCTGCGATCGGCGCCCGCTTCAAGACCTGGGAGGGCTTCCTGGCCGGGCTGCTGCTCGGCATCGTCGCGGCGAACGCCCTGACTTCTCCGTCCTTCCTCACCATGGGCAATCAGATCAACCTGTTCGCCCTCTCGATCGAGAAGGTGATCGTCGTCCTCATCATGGCCTTCATCATCCTCAACGGTGAGATCGACCTGTCGGTCGCGTCGATGATGGGGCTGTCCGCCTGCGCGCTCGGCTGGCTGATCCAGCAGGGCGTCCCCATGCCGGCGGCGCTGGCCATCTGCCTCCTGATCGGGATCGCCGGCGGCGCGTTCAACGGGTTCTGGATCACCGTGGTGCGCCTGCCGTCCCTGGTGGTGACCCTGGCGATGCTGATCGGCTTCCGGGGATTGGCCCGCGTTCTGGTCGAGGACCGCTCCATCAAGGAGTTTCCGGCGTGGTTCGAGGCGCTCGGCCAGCAGCCGCTGCTCGGCCCGTTTCCGCTCTCGATGCTCGTTTTCTTCGCGCTCCTGGTGGTCGCGGTGGTGGTCCTGCGGTACAGCGGGTTCGGCCGGCAGGTGCAGGTCATCGGCATCAACCAGGAGGTGGCCCGCTACTCCGGCATCAACGTCGCGCGGGTCAAGATGCTCCTGTTCACCACCTCCGGGCTACTCTCCGCGCTGGCCGGGATCCTGTTCGCGGCGCGCCTCGGCACCGTGCGCGGGGACATGGGGCTGGGCTTCGAGCTGGACATCATCACCATCGTGCTGCTGGGCGGGGTGAGCATCTTCGGCGGCGCCGGCTCCATCTACGGCGTGCTGCTGTCGATCCTGATCGTGCTCTACCTGCGCAACGGCATGTCGCTCAGCAACATCACCGGCCACCTGCAGGCCGGCGTCATCGGCGTCCTCCTCATCCTGTCCGCGATGATCCCGAACGTGCGCAGCTTCCTGGCCCGCGTCGCCGGCGCCCGCCCGCAGGTCCGGGACGTTCAATCTTGACTTCCTGATCGGAGCCGTACGAGGCTCCGCGCCATGAAAATCACACGACTGATTACCGCATCGGCCCTCGCCCTGATCCTGGGTGCGGGCGCCGCCCAGGCTCAGGTCATGGCCACCAAGGGCATGGAGGCCGACCTCGTGCTGCTGCCGAAGTTCATCGGCATCCTGGTGTTCGACCAGGCGCACGACGGCGCGCGGGAGGCGCACGAGGAGCTCGGCAATCCGGGCACGCTGGAGTTCATCGGCCCGACTCCGGAGAACAGCGTCGCCGGGCAGATCGAGATCGTGACCACCGCCACCACGCAGGGGCAGGACGGCATCATGATCTCCAACAACGCCGGCGACCAGATCGCCCCCGCCGCCGTCGCGGCCCGCGAAGCCGGGCTGACGGTGGTGACCTGGGACTCGCAGATTCCGTCCGCGGAAGGCGAGCAGGTGTTCGTGGCCCAGGTCGACTTCGACGAGACCGGCGTGGTGATGGCCGACATGGCGCTCAACATCCTGGGCTCCGACGGCGGCGACTTCGCCGTGCTCTCGGCGACCCCGGATGCCGCCAACCAGAACTCCTGGATCGCCGCCATGCAGAACGCCCTGGAGGACGACAAGTACGCGGCGCTCAACCTCGTGGACATCGTCTACGGCGACGACCAGTCGGAGAAGAGCTACAACCAGGCGCTGGCGCTCATCGACAAGTACCCGGACCTGAAGCTGCTCATGGCCCCGACCACGGTCGGCATCGCCGCCGCCTCGAAGGCGCTGCAGGACGAGGACCTCTGCGACGAGATCAAGGTGAGCGGACTGGGCCTGCCGGCGGAGATGGTGAGCTTCACGCTGAACGGCTGCGCGCCGGAGTTCGCGCTCTGGAGCTTCGTCGACCTGGGCTACCTGACCTACTACGTGACCTACCTGATCGCCACCGGGCAGTTGGAGGCCGCCGAGGGCGAGTCCTTCGAGGCCGGCCGCATGGGCACGTACACGATCCACAAGGATCCCACCAGGGACCGGGGCCTGCGCGTCCTGATGGGACCGTTCACGGTCTACGACAAGGACAACGTGGAGGCCGCCGCCCGCTGACCCGTAGCCGATCACGCGCTACTGACGCCCCACCCTTCACCGGGTGGGGCGTTTCTTTGGTCTGGGCAGCACCGGAGCGCGGTAAGAAACCCTTGCATTCGGTAGACTGGATGGTATGAAGAACGATCAGTCGACGACCGTGCGCGGCCGGATCCGGGCTGCGCGACCGATCTCCCTGCTGCCGCTCGTCGCCGCCATGCTCGGCCTGCTGGCGACGACGGCCGGCGCCCGGGCGGTCGAGGAAGAGATGACCGAGGGCGAGGCGATGTCGGAGCGCGAACGGGCGCGCGCCGAGATCCTGGCCAAGACCGTCACGCGCCCCGGCGGCCAGGAGTGGGCCCTGGGTACCGTGGGCGGCACCTGGCTGTCCGCCATCAACAACGACCCCAAGACCTTCAACACCATGTCCGCCCGCGACGGCGACACCGCGACCGTGGTCGGCGTGCTGTTCGACTCCCTGGCCGACTACGATCCCTACACGCGCGAGTTCCTCCCCAACCTGGCGAGCTTCGAGGTGAAGGTGGACGAGGAGGCCGACACGCTCACCGTCGTCTACACCCTGCGCGACGACCTGTACTGGACCACGCTGGCCGATCCTGACACCCGCGTGCAGGTGACCGCCGACGACATCGTCTTCTGGTACGACGAGATCGAGGGCGATCAGGGGCTGCAGCAGCCGGGCTACGCCGGCCAGTTCATCGAGATGCCGGACGGCACCGAGGCGCGCATCGAGGTGGAGAAGATCGACGAGCTCACGGTGGCGTTCCACTACCCGCGCATCGTCGCCAACCCGATCCTGTCCACGAACATGGACTTCGGCCCGCGCTACGTGTACGAACCGGCCAAGCAGGAGGGCGGCGCCGAGGGCGTGCTCAACCTGTTCAGCGTCGACACCGACCCGACGACCATTCCCTCGATCGGCGAGTACTATCTCACCGAGTACGAGCCGGGCGTGCGCGTCGTGGCCGAGCGCAACCCCAACTACTGGAAGACGGACGCGGCCGGCGTCACGCTGCCCTACATCGAGAAGCTGGTCTTCCAGATCGTGCCGGACTGGAATACCGAGCTGCTGCTGTTCAAGGAGGGCAAGAAGGACTCCTTCACGCTGCGGCCGGAGGACATGGACGAGCTGCTCAACGCCGAAGACCCCGACTACACCGTGTACAACGGCGGCCCGACGCTGGGCTCGTCCTTCATCGCCTTCAACCAGAATCCCGACACCATGGACGAGCTGGTCTATAGCTGGTTCAGCCAGACGAAGTTCCGGCAGGCCATGAGCTCGGTGCTGAACCGCGACCGCATCGCCAGCCAGGTGTACCGCGGCCTGGCCGAGCCGGCGCTGCACTTCTTCGCGCGCGCCAACCCCTACTTCGATGAGTCGATCCGGCAGGAGTTCGACTACGATCCGGACCGGGCGCGCGACCTGCTGGCCGAGATCGGCATCCGCCCCAACGCGGGCGGGCTGATGGAGGACGCCGACGGCAACCACATCGAGTTCGACATCCACGTCGGCGCGGAGAACAACGTCGGGGTCGACATCATGAACATCTTCTCCGACGAGCTGAAGGCGATCGGCATCACCGGCAACGTGCGGCCGATCGACTTCCAGAAGCTGGTGGAGATGCTCATCAGCACCTACGACTGGCACGTGGCCACCGCCTCGCTCGGCTCCAACTACTGGCCGGAGGGCGGCAGCAACGTGTGGCAGTCCAAGGGCAACTTCCACCTGTGGCACCCGCTGCAGGAGGAGCCGTACACGGAGTGGGAGGCGCGCGTCGACTACCTCTACAACGAGGGCCGCTTCACGATCGACAAGGAGGCGGCGAAGGCGATCTACGACGAGTACCAGCGCATCCTGCTCGACCAGGTGCCGAAGATGTACATCGTCTACCCGTTCCGCTTCGTGGCGGTGCGCAACAAGTGGGGCAACGTGTTCTACGACACCCTGAACGGACTCGACTCGACGTACCTGTACCTGCTCGACGGCGAATAACGAGGATGGCGCCCCGCGCGAGCGCCGGTGCGGATGGCCGAGCCCGACCGTAGTCCCGAGCCGGACGCGACGGCGCCGCCGGCGCCTGCGCGGCGGCCCCCCGCCCGCGGCCGCCGCCCCCTGCTCCCGGTGCTGGGCACCCGCCAGGCGGCGCTGGCGGTCCAGCAGCAGCTGCTCGGCCAGGCG